>DVOR01000109.1 GCA_018713405.1 Candidatus Spyradenecus faecavium
CCTTCAAGGAGAACATCCGCCTTGACCCCTACGGCGACGAGCCCCAAGAGGAGACCGATTTGGACCCCGGACTCCACGGCACCTTCCGCACGGCCATCAACACCTACGGCATCCCCGCGCCGACGGGCATCTCCGGCCACGAGATTGTCTGCTACGGCTGGGCCGACAACGTGGACTCGGCTCTCACGAACCTCACGGAGAAGTACAGCTACGCCAAGATGAACTACGGCTGGGGGCGTGGCTACAACGGCTGGCTGGGCGTGCGCAACCGGAACGACGGCGACGGCGAGGGGCTCACCCAGGACGGCATGGTCTTCCCGATGGAAAACTCCGCCTTCATCCCCTTCCAGTGCGGGCAGATCGTCGGCCTGCCCGCGCAGGGCCCCCTCCCGGCCTCCATCGGCTGGTACGAGTCGCCCTACTGGCAGACCGAGAAGGCGCAGGCCAGCCTCTGCCCGGCCCCGGGCGCCTGCACCCTCCGCGTGGCGACCTTCGGCGGCGCCCCCGTGCAGCGCGTCTCCGACCTGGAGGAGGCGGCCGCGAGCGACACCAACTGGTCGCTGGAGACGGTCGACGGGGAGACCCTCCTGACCTGCGAGGACCGCCCCGGCCTGAAGGCGGGCGTGCTCCTGCCCGAGCTCTTCGACGGCGGGAGCGCGGTCACCATCGACCTGCGGCGCCTTCGCGAGAACGCGGCGGGCGTGCCCATGGCCCTCTTCCTGCAACAGGAGCCCACGGGCGAGATCCTAGAGCTCGGCGAGGTGACGCTGCCGGACGAAAGAGACTCGGGCTGGTGCACGATCGACCTGCCGGAGGACGTCGGCGTCTTCCGCCTCTGCATCGCCACCACCGAGGCGGAAGACGAGACGGAAGGGCTTCCGCCGACCGCGCCCGCCTTCGGCATCGCCTCGCTCTCCGTCCACGATACACTCCCCGTCGAGGAGGCGGCCTATGCCCTTGACGCGACGGTGCTCGACTCGGGCAACGCCTTCGCGCCGCTCCCGGAAGGCCTCGCCGTCGAGGAGGGCGAGACCTGCTGGCTGGCGGTGGTCGTCGGCAAGACGGAAGACGCGGCCCTGACGGCCGGCGACGTGCTGTGGACGCCCCTCGTCATCGGCGAGGAGGACCTGCCGCCCGAGATTGTCCTCGACGACACCATCGTCCTCGGCGAGGACCCCACCGCGCCCATCGCCTTCAACGTGTGGGACGACAACGCGGAGGCGGGGCTCGACTTCATGGTCTGCCTCAGCGACGGCCTGTGGCTGGGCCTTGACCCCGACGCGGCGGACTTCGACCCCGACGCCGTGGACGACGCGGTCCGGAACGCCGGCACGGTGGCCTTCGACGACGAGGGCAACGCCTCCCTCACGCTCAACCTCGACCCGGACTTCCTCTCCACCTACGCCGCGATGGGCCACGACGCCATCCTCTCCGTCGGCGCGGAGGACGCCGCCGGCAACATCGCCTGGGCCCACGCCCGCCTCGTCAACCGCCTCCCCGCCGCCGCGCTGGAGGGCATGAACGACGCCTCCACCGGCGCCGCCGTCGCCCTCGATGATTGGTCCGCCGCCAACCTGGACGCGCTCCTCTACGCCATCTCCCGGGACGGCACGCTCACCGCGCCGGAGGCGCTCGACCGCATCGAGGACCTCGCCGCCTTCGGCTACGAATACGGCGACAACCTCCTGATGTCCACGGTGCCTCGGCCGGCGATCGAGGTGGTGGGGGTCGAGCCCGGGGCCGTGCGCTTCCGCCTGATCGACGCCGACGCCGCGGACCCGGACGCCTCCGCCGCCGAGCTTGCCTGGCGCGAGATTCCCGTCACGCTCGAGGCCGGCGAGACCCTCGACGCCCTCGCGCCCGTGGAGGCGCAGCCGACCATCGAGGACTACGGGACCGGCACGCTCAAGCTGACACTCCCCGAGAGCGCCGCCCCCACGCGCTTCTTCCGCCTCCGCGCCGGCCAGGACGCCACGACGCCCTGACGCCCCCGCATGGGCACGCACGCGGCAGTCGGGGGCGACGGCCCCGCCACGCAGGCGGCGGGGCCGCGCGTGCCGGCCTACCGCCCGCTCAACGGCTGGTGCCTGGGCGCGGTCGCCGGCGCGGCGCTCGGGTGGTTCCTCGGCGGGCCGTGGTGGCTCTGGCCCACGCTCGCCGCCGCGGCGCTGGGGGTGGCCTGGCTCCGCCGCGCCGCCGCGCCCGCCGCCCTCTGCCTGGCCTGCCTCTGCCTCTTCGCCGCGCGCGGGGCCGACCGCCAGGCCCACGCGGCGCGCTTCGCCGAGGCCCTCGCCGAGGCCCAGGCCCAGGACGCGCCGTTGCCCCTCCGCCTCACCGTCGGCCCCGACCTCCGCCGCGTCGATTCCGGCCCCAACCGCCCTGCGTACCACCGCTTCACCGCGCAGTCCCCCACCCTGCCCGACGGCACGCCCGCCCTGCCCCACGTCGTCAAGGTCAACTTCCGCGCCCCCGCCGGCTCGCCGCCCCCCGCCATCGGCCAGGCGTGGCTCATCCGCGCGCGCCCCGTCGGCGCCGCCGACGCCAAGACCCTCACCCTCAACGCCAATCCCCGCAACGCCACGCTCCTGCGCGATCCGCCCCACCCCACCCTGCGCGCGCGCCTCGCCGCCCTCCGCGCCCACCTCGCCCGCAACCTCGCCCGCGGCGTCACCCCCGGCGAGGCCCTCTACGCCCAGACCATGACCCTCGGCGCCGACCGCCCCATCCCGCGCGAGGAGCTGCAGGTCTTCGCCGACGCCGGCATCGTGCACGTCCTCTCCATCTCCGGGCTCCACGTGGGCGTCGTCGCGGCCCTCCTCCACCTGCTCCTGGGCTGGGCGGGCCTCGGCCCCCGCGCCCGCGCCGGGCTGCTCATCCCCCTGCTGGGGGGCTACCTCCTGCTCATCGGCGCGCCGCCCGCCGCCGCCCGCGCCACCCTCATGGCCACCGTCTGGCTCCTCGGCCCCTGCCTCCGCCGCAAGCCAGACGCCCTCACCGCGCTCAGCCTCTCCGCCGCCCTCCTCCTGGCGCACGACCCCACCCTGATCGGCGACGTCGGCGCCCTGCTCTCCTTCCTCACCCTGGCCGGCATCCTCCTCTGGACGCCCCTCCTGCTGCCGCCGCTCCTCCGCCGCCTCCGGGCCGACGCCCCGCCCGCCCGCGGCGGCCCCCTGCCCCTCG
>DVOR01000016.1 GCA_018713405.1 Candidatus Spyradenecus faecavium
CGGGGCCGGCGATGAGGGTGACGGTGTGGCCGGCTTCGGCGGCGGCTTGGGCGATGGCGAAGCCCATGCGGCCGGTGGAGCGGTTGGAGAGGAAGCGGACGGGGTCGAGGGGCTCGCGGGTGGGGCCGGCGGTGATGAGGATGGAGAGTGGCATAGGGGGGACTGTTTAATGGCTAGTCGGAAATGAGGGAGAACGGAGAACGGGGCGCCCTTACGGGCGACGGACGGGGTGGAGGGGGACTGTGGAATGTTTGCCCTGCGGGGCTGACACGAAGGGGCACGAAGGACCACGAAGGTTCACTGGGGGAGGGCCACACGCAGCCTAACGGGACGTATCGGGAAGGATGAAAAGAGAGCGGAGAAAGGGGGCGTATGAGGGGCGGGGGGGGGAGGGGAAGGGGTGTGGGGCGGAGCCCCACCAAGAATGCCAAGCTTCCAAGCCTCCAAACTTCCAAACTTCCGGCCGCGAAGCGGCCTTCGTTCTCTACTGAGGCCGCTTCGCGGCCTCAGTAGGCTTGGGCGACGATGTTGTTGTCGGCGTCGAGGCGGACGACTTTGGGTCGGTGGGTGGGGGCGTCTTGCTCGGGGACTTGGGCGAAGGCCATGACGATGAGGCGGTCGCCGACTTTGCCCATGTAGGCGGCGGCGCCGTTGAGGCAGGCGATGCGGGAGCCTCGGACGCCGGGGATGAGGTAGGTTTCGAGGCGCTGGCCGTTGTCGAGGTTGGCGACGAGGACCTTTTCGTAGGGGTGGATGCCGACGGCGTCCATGAGGTCTTCGTCGACGGTGAGGGAGCCGAGGTATTCGAGGTCGGCCTGGGTGACGCGGAGGTGGTGAAGCTTGGCGTGGAGAAGGGTCAGGGTCATGTCAGGGTTTCCAATCCCACTTGTAGGTGTTGGGGACGAAGGGTTTGTGGGCGCGCTCGAAGGCGTCGACCTCACTGGTGAGGACGTCGAGGGCGGCGTCGAGCTGGGGGTCTCTGCCGGCGACGGCGTCTGCGGGGGTGGTTTCGACGATGACGTCGGGGAGGGCGCCGTGGAGCTCCATGTCGGTGCCGTCGAGGGTGTACCAGCCGTAGTGTGCGTGGCGGAAGGTGCCGACGTCGAGGAGGGGGCGGTCGTTGGTGGCGATGACGCCGCCTTGGGTCTGGACGCCGACGAGCTTGCCGCGGCCGAGCTGCTTGATGGCGTGGGAGAAGATCTCGCCGTTGGAGACGGTGTTTTGGTTGCAGAGGACGACGATGGGCTTGTCGAAGACGGGGCGGCCCCAGTAGCCGGAGAGGTAGGCGGGCTGGCCGTGGCGGGGGACGGACCAGGAGTGGCGCTGGACGCCGAGGATGTTGAGGACGCGGTCGGCGGTGAAGCCGCCGACGTTGTCGCGGACGTCGATGACCATGCCGGCCTTGTCGAAGCCTTCGGCGAAGATTTCGCGCTCGAAGCGGTTGTATTCGTCGTTGTTCATCTTGGCGATGTTGATGTAGCCGAAGGCGCCCCCGGAGCGGCGGTGGACGTAGTCGCGGCGGTCGGCGTAGAGGGCCTTTTGGAGGAGGTCGCGGGCTTGGGCGTAGGTGATGGCCTCGATGTAGACCTTGCGGGTTTGGTCGCCGGAGCGGACCTCGATGGTGTATTTGCCGGGGCGGGGGCCGTTGAGGAGGAGGGTGGGGTCCATGCCGTTGCGGATGGGCTTGCCGTCGATGGAGACGACGAGGTCGCCGGGCTTGAGGTCGATCTGGGCGGAGTCCGCGGGGCCGTCGGGGATGACGCGGCGGACCATCCAGCCGACGTCGCCGGTGTAGTTTTGGTCGAATTGGATGCCGAGGTGTGAGGTGATGGGCTCCCAGGCGTTGGCGGAGGTGGTGCGTTCCCATTCCTTTCGGGAGTTGTCGGAGGGGTAGAAGCCGAGGTGGGAGGCGTTGAGCTCGCCGTTGAGGGCCTGGATGATGCGGTTGAAGACGGAGGAGCAGGGGGCGTAGCGGGCGGGGGCCTGGTATTTGAGGCGGACGCGATCCCAGTCGGCGCCGTGGTGGTTGGCGTCGTAGAATTCGTCGCGGAGGACGCGCCAGGCGGAGAGGAAGGCGAGCTCTTGGTAGTCGGGGAGGGAGAGGGCTTGGTAGACGTTGAAGGGGTAGAGCTCGTCGAAGGTGCCGATGCGGTTGTCGTTGGTGATCATGATGAGGCGGTCGGGGGTGGCGCCGGGCTTGCCAACCCAGCCGATGGGGAAGCCCCAGCGGGCGTTGAGGAAGCGCGGGGCGAGGGCGTCGGGGATGGTGACCTCGTAGGTGCCGGCGCGGCCGTCGATGGTGGCGGGGAAGAGGATGCGGCGGGAGTCGGGGGCGAAGGTGGGGGCGCCCATGGCGGCGACGGGCTGGGCGTGGACGCGGCCGTGGAGGTCGTCGAAGTCGACGACGACGGGCTTGGGGCCTTGGGTGCGGGGTGCGCCGGCGTCGGCGTCGGGGCTGTTGGGGTCGGGGGCGTCGAGGGCGGTGGCGCCGAGGAGCTCGGAGGTCTCGGGGCGGTCTTGGAGGCTGAGGCCCATGTGCTCGATGGCCTTGCGGTAGGACTGGGCTTTGAGGGCCTCTTCGTCGTGGCGGTTGAGCCAGACGTAGAAGAGGGTGGTGCCGGAGCCGACGCGCTGGCCGTTCCAGGCGATGAGCTTGCCGTCGGGGGACCAGGCGGGGGTGCCGTCCCAGGTGAAGGAGCGGGAGAGGTTGTAGGGCTTGGCGTCGGGGTCGTCGATGGGGAGGACCCAGATGTCGCTGTTGGCGTAGTCGTCCTCCATGGCGGCGACGAGCCAGCGGCCGTCGGGGGACCAGTCGTAGGAGTTGACGCGCTTGACTTGGGGAAGGGTGCGGATGACGTTGCCGTCGAGGTCGGCGACGACGATGCGGCAGGTGGTCTCGACCCAGGCGAGGCGGGAGCCGTCGGGGGAGACGGAGAGCATGGAGCGGTTGACGGGGTCCTGCTTGATGGGGCGGACGTCGAAGGCGGCGTTCTCCCACCAGAAGTGGTCGGGGCGGGCCTTTTGGGCGAGGAGGAGGGCGGTGCCGTCGCCGCGGTCGGAGAGGATGTAGAGGCGGGAGGCGTCCTTGGAGAAGACGGCTTCGCGCTCATGGGTGCGGGAGTCGCCGTAGACGAGGCGGGGCTCGCGGAGGACGGTGTCCATGACGTAGACGTCGCCGCCGGCGGTGAAGGCGAACTGGAGGCCGTCGGCGGTGGCGGAGAGGGAGCCGATGGCGTCGTTGTTCCAGAGGGAGTTGTAGTGGCGGCGGCGGATGGGGGGGCGTGCGAGGCCGGTGTCCTCGGGGATGAGGTCGATGCGGCGGGGTGCGCGGCCGGGGCGGGTGGGGTCGAAGGACCAGAACCAGAGGCCCTGGCGGAAGACCATGGTGCGGCCGTCGGCGGAGAGGGTGGGGGCGATGACGCTGTCGCCCTCGAAGAAGGTGAGCTGGCGTTCCTCGGTGCCGGGGAAGGCGTGCCACCAGATGTTCTGGGTGCCGCCCTGGCCGGAGACGTAGTAGAAGCCGTTGCCGTCGGGGCACCAGATGGGGGAGAGGCTCTCGGAGGGGTGCTTGACGGCGAGGGCGAAGGTGCGGGTCTGGGTGTCGTAGCACCAGATGCGGGCGGCGTTCTCGCCGGTGAAGCCCTTGCGGTAGAGGCTCTCGCCTTCCTGGACGAAGAGGAGGTAGCGGCCGTCGGGGGAGAGGGAGGGGTCGCTGCCCATGGCGTCGAAGACCTGGCGCTCGGCGGCGCGCTTGTCGACGGGGAGCCAGGCGAGGCGGCCTTGGTCGAAGATGGTGCCGTTGTCGTCGCGGAGGACGTAGCAGAGGAGCTCGGAGTCGTCGGCGGACCAGATGTAGGGGCGCTCGCCCTCGGAGTTGAAGCCGATCTGGCGGGCCTCGGCGCCCTCGTCGATCGCGGCGACGAAGACGTGCCAGCCGCCGGCGCGGTTGGACTGGAAGGCGAAGCGCTTGCCGTCGCGGGAGACGACGGGCCAGGCGTCGTGGCCGGTGGAGTGCTGGAGGATCTTGGCGGTGCCGCCGGTGACGGGGGCGATCCAGATGGCGTCGCACCATTCGAAGATGAAACGGTCGCCGTCTGGGAGGAGGGCCGGGCGGCTGGCGAGGTAGATGTGGGAGGGGTCGAAGCCTTGGGGGAGGGTGACCTCGGGGGGGCGGCAGGGCCATTGGGCGGCGTCGGGCGCGTCGGCCTGCTGGGCGCGGGCGGGGAGGGCGAGGGCGCAGAGCAGGAGGGTCGCGGCGAGGCGAAGGGGTCGGTGGGCGCGCATGGGGTCAGGCCTCCTGTTGCTGTTCTTTCTGGATGTCGCAGAGGCGGCGGTAGATGCCGCCCAGGGCGTAGAGCTCCTCGTGGGTGCCGCGCTCCTTGATGACGCCGCGTTCGAGCACGAGGATGCAGTCGGCGTTGCGGATGGTGGAGAGGCGGTGGGCGATGGCGAAGATGGTGCGGTTCTGCATCAGGTTGTTGATGGCCTGCTGCACCTGCTGCTCGGTGACGGTGTCGAGGGCGCTGGTGGCCTCGTCGAGGATGAGGATGGGCGGGTTGCGGAGGATGGCGCGGGCGATGGCGACGCGTTGGCGCTCGCCGCCGCTGAGGACGAAGCCCTTTTCGCCGACGACGCGCTCGTAACCCTCGGGGTGGGCCATGATGAAGGCGTGGGCGTTGGCGAGCTTGGCGGCCTCGACGATCTGCTCGCGGGTGGCGCCGGGCGAGCCGTAGGCGATGTTGGCGGCGATGGTGTCGTTGAAGAGGATGGATTCCTGGGTGACGGCGCCGATGACGGTGCGGAGGTCGGCGATGCGGTAGTCGCGGATGTCGTGGCCGTCGAGCAGGACGTGGCCGGAGGTGACGTCGTAGAAGCGGGCGAGGAGGTTCGCGAGGGTGCTCTTGCCGCTGCCGGTGGAGCCGACGACGGCGTACATCTGGCCGCGCTTGATGGTGAAGTTCGCGTCGTTGACGATGAGGTCGCCGGAGCCTTGGTAGCGGAAGGAGACGTGGTCGAAGACGATGCTGTCGCGGAAGGAGGCGATGGGGAGGGCGTCGGGCTTCTCGACGAGCTCGTCGTGGACGTCGAGCAGGGAGAAGATGCGCTGCAGGGCGGCGCGGCCGTTCTCCAGGGCGATCTGGATGCGCCCGATCTGCTTCATGGGCTTGTAGAGGATGAGGAAGGGCGGCAGCAGCGGGATGATCTGGACGAAGGAGAAGCCCTTGAAGGCGCACATCATCATGAAGGCACCGGCCAGCACCATCGCCACCAGCTCGGTCAGCGGGCCGACGAGGATGCTGAAGCGCACCGCGCGCATGTTCATCTTGTACTGGCGCAGGTTGACGAGCTCATACTTCTCCGTCTCCGAGGCCTCGGTGTTGTAGGCCTTGACGACGCGGATGCAGGTGAGGTTCTCGTGGAAGTTGGAGCCCATGCCCGCGCTCTGCTCGAGCATCCGGGCCGTCCAGCGGCGGATCTGCCGCCCGATCCACACCACCGGCACCATGCACAGCGGGTAGCCGAAGACGGTGATGAGCAGGAGGCCGAGCATCCCGTTCTGGATGGCGTAGGCGCCGACGAAGACGACGGCCGTGAGCACCTCGAAGGGCGCGCGGCAGAGGTCGCTCATCGTGGAGGAGATGATGGTCTGGACGATGGAGGGGTCGCCGGTGGCGCGGCTCATGAGCTTGCCCACGTCGCTGCGCCCGTGGAAGGCGAGGGACTGCTGCTGCAGGTGGGCGAACATCGTGTTGCGCAGGTCCATCACCACCTTCATGCCGGCCTTGGTCAGGAAGTATTGGTTCAGGTACTGCGTGACCATCTTCAGGCCGACCGCGCCGGCGAAGAAGAGGAGCAACAGGACCAGCACGCTGGTGCGCGCGCTGCCGTCGTCGTTGGAGAGGGAGATGCCGAAGCGCGCGAAGAGGCGCTCCGCCTCGGAAAGTTGCTTCCCGACCTTCGCGGCCTCCTTCGCCCCCGTCTGCGCGAGCTGCTCGGTGGCGGAGGCCGGCTTGGCCGGCTCGGCCGCCGGGGCGGGCGCGGGCTCGGCGGGCGCGGCCTGGACGGTCTGCTGCGGGATGAGCTGCTCGGCCATCGGGCGCACCATCATGAAGATGGGCCCCCAGGCGCCGCCGGTCAGCATGCCCAGCAGCATGCCGGCCAGGATCATCCCCTTGTAGCGCCGGGCGTATCCCCAGAGGCGGCGATAGACCGTCTTGGCGTCGTAATCGCGGTCGAACCACTCCCGCCCGAACTGGTTGGGGGCGGCGGACCGTTCCTTGTGCTTTCGCGACATGTGCGCTCCGGGGATGAAGGGGGGCCGCCGGTCGCGGCGGCCCCCGCGTGGGTCACTCGATCTCGGCCAGGGGCTCGCCCTTCTGAACCGTCTCGCCGGGCTTGACGAGGAAGCGGACGATCTTGCAGTCCTCGGTCGCCTTGACGGGGTTGAAGAGCTTCATGGCCTCGAGCACGCAGACGGGCTGGCCGGCCTTGACGGCGGCGCCTTCCTCGGCCATGTTGGCCTTGCCCGGGGCGTCCGCGCGGTAGAAGGTGCCCGTGAGCGTGGCGTTCAGGGTCTTCTTCGGCGCGGCGGCGGGGGCGGGCGCGGCCTCCTGGGCGGGGGCCTCGGCGGCCGGCGCGGCCGCGAGGGCGGAGGCGTCGACCTTCAGGTTGCCGCCGAGCGACCCGAAGAGGGCGACGAACTGCTTGCCGATGACGGCGAACTTGGCGTCGTCCGCGGAGAGCGGCGCGGGCTTGGGCGCTTCCTTGGCCTGCTTGGCCTGCTCCGCGGCCTTGGCGATGGTGAGCTCGCCGTCGGCGGGGATCGGGTCACGCTCGCCCTCGGGCTTGGCGCGCCACTTGAAGAAGTCCAGCGCCACGGCCGGGAACATGCAGTAGGAGAGGATGTCCTCCTCGCTCTGCACCAGCTTGGGGTCCAGCTCCTTGGCGGCCTTGGCCAGGCCGGGCTCGAGCAGGTCGGCGGGGCGGCAGGTGATCTTCTTCTCCTTGCCCAGGATCTGCTTCTCGAGCTTCGGGTCCACCGGCGCGGGGGAGCGGCCATAGTAGCCGGCCACGTACTGGCGCGTCTCGTTGGTGACGGTTTCGTAACGCTTGCCGGTGAGGACGTTGAGCACGGCCTGCACGCCCATGATCTGCGAGGTGGGCGTCACCAGCGGGGGATAGCCCATGTCCTTGCGCACGCGCGGGAGCTCCTCGAGCACCTCGGGCAGCTTGTCGAGCGCGCCCTGCTGGGCCAGCTGGCTGCGGGTGTTCGAGATCATGCCGCCGGGGATGTGGTGGATCAGCACCTGCACGTCCACGACCTCCGCGTTCGCGTTGGCCTGGAGGGCGCGCTGCGGCTTCAGCTTCTTGAAGTACTCATCGATCTCGGTGATGCGGTCGACCTTCACGCCGGTCTCGTAGCCCAGGCCCTCGAGGATGGCCTTCATCGTGCCGTGGGCCGGCTGCGAGGAGAAGCCCGAGAGCGTGGCGACGGCGCAGTCGATCGCGCCCGCGCCGGCCTCGACCGCGGCCATGTACATCGCCGGGGCCATGCCGCTGGTCATGTGCGAGTGCACCTCGATGGGCAGGTCGGGCAGGGCCTTCTTCAGCGCGCCCACCAGCTCGCGCGCCGCCGCGGGCGTCAGGATGCCGGCCATGTCCTTGATGGCGAGCGAATCGATGCCCAGGTCCACCTGCTCCTTCGCGAACTTCACGAAGTTCGCCGCCGTGTGCACCGGCGAGACGGTGTAGCAGATGGTGCCCTGCGCGTGCCCGCCGTACTTTTTCACCGCCTTGATCGCGGCCTCGAGGTTGCGCACGTCGTTCAGCGCGTCGAAGCAACGGAAGATGTCCATCCCGTTCTCGCACATCTTCGCGACGCAACGCTCCAGCACGTCGTCCGGGTAATGCTTGTAGCCCAGGCAGTTCTGGCCGCGCAGCAGCATCTGCAGCGGAGTCTTCTTACAGACGGCCTTGATCTGGCGCAGACGCTCCCACGGATCCTCGCGCAGGAAGCGCATGCACACGTCGAACGTCGCGCCGCCCCAGCACTCAATCGCGTAGAAGCCCGCGTCGTCCACCGCCTCCAGGATGCCCAGGATGTCCTTGGTGCGCATGCGCGTGGCCCAGAGCGACTGGTGCGCGTCGCGCAGGGTGGTGTCGACGAAACGGACCCGTTTCTTCTCGGTTTTGACCATGAGTTTGCTTCCTTTCGCAGGTCAAGCCATGGGGCTTGGAATCATAGAACGCCACCCATTATCCCACTTTCCCCCTTTCGGGTCAAGCGGCCACCCCCTCCGCCCCTCCAAAAGGGCGACCTCCCCTCCGTTCCCGGGGAACTCCCAAGGCCCCCCGAAGCGGCCCCGGCAAGGGGCCGGTTGAAATAAGTGCAGATGGATTTCCGAAACCCTTAAGGGTTTGGGGCGAAACCCTTAGGGTTTTGGGTCGAACCCCTTAGGGTTTCGCGGCGGACCCTTTAGGGTTTCGGGGGTGGGGGCGGGGGTGGGGCAAAAAAAGCCGCCCGGGTGGGCGGCGTTTGGGGTCAGGCGATGCGGGCGAGGAGGGATTCCGCGAAGGTGACGAGGGGGGCGGTCTTGGCGTCGAGGGGCGCGAGGGCGTCGAGGGCCCTTTGGGTGGCGGCCTTGGCGTAGGCGCGGGCTTGGTCGGCGTCGCCGCCGCAGAGGGTGAGGATGCTGGGCTCGGCGTTGTCCTTGGCTTGGTCGGCGTCGAGGAGGTCGTCGACGTATTGGAAGGCGAGGCCGAGGTTTTGCCCGTAGGCGGCGCAGGCGTCGACGGTCTTGTCGTCGGCGCCGGCGACGCGGGCGCCGAGGGCGCAGGCGGCGCGGAAGAGGGCGCCGGTCTTGAGGGTGTCGACGTAGAGGAGGTGCCTGGCGTCGCAGACGGTGGGGTCGGCGGCGGCGGCGATGTCGGCGACTTGGCCGGAGACGACGTCCGTGGCGGCTTGGGCGAGGAGGGGGGCGAGGGCTTTGCCGTCGGCGTGGGGGAGGGTGCAGAAGGCGAGGGCCTGGAGGTAGTCGCCGACGAGGATGGCGTTGGCCTGGCCGAACTTGGCCCAGACGGAGGGTTGGCCGCGGCGCTCGGTGTCGTTGTCCATGGCGGGGAGGTCGTCGTGGACGAGGGTGTAGCAGTGGAGGAGCTCGATGGCGAGGGCGGCGCGGAGGGCGTTGGGGTCGCGCTCGGGGGCTTCCATGCCGCAGGCTTGGGCGCAGAGGAGGGTGAGGCAGGGGCGGATGCGCTTGCCGCCGCCGAGGACGGCGTGGGCGAGGGCCTGGTGGAAGGCCTCGAGGCCGGCGATGGCGGTGTCCGAGCCTTTGGCATCCTCGAGGGTCTGGGCGAGGCCGCCCTCCACGGCGGTGCGGAGGGCGGCGAGGGTGGGCGCCAGGTCGCTCATGGGGTCACTCCGCGACGGCGGCGGCGATCATGTCGCCGACCTGCTCGGTGGTGAAGCCCATCTCGTTGGCGAGCTGGCTCTTCATCTTGGGGGTGACGGTGGCGATGGCGCGGGTGATGGCGCGGGCGGCCTCGGCCTCGCCGAGGTGCTCGAGCATCATGGCGCCGGCGCCGATGGCGGCGATGGGGTTGATGGCGTGCTTGCCGGTCCACATGGGGGCGGTGCCGCCGATGGGCTCGAACATGGAGACGCCGTTGGGGTTGATGTTGCCGCCGGAGCTGACGCCGAGGCCGCCCTGGGTGATGGCGGCGAGGTCGGTGATGATGTCGCCGAACATGTTTTCGGTGACGATGACGTCGAACATCTCGGGGGAGGCGACCATGTAGAGGGTGGTGGCGTCGACGTGGAAGTATTGGCGCTCGACGTCGGGGTAGTCGGCGCCGACCTCGGCGAAGACGCGGTTCCAGAGCTGGTACATGTAGGTGAGGACGTTGGACTTGCCGACGAGGGCGAGGGTGTTTTTGTCGCCGACGCCGCGGGCCTTCTTGCCGTATTTGCGGGCGTATTCGAAGGCGTAGCGGCAGCAGCGCTCCACCTGCTCGTAGGTGTAGGCCATGATCTGGGTGGCGACGGCGTCCTTGCTGTCGGGGCGGGAGATGCCGCCCATGCCGGTGTAGAGGCCGCCGGAGTTCTCGCGCACGACGCAGTAGTCGATGTCGGCGGGGCCTTTGCCTTTGAGGGGGGTGTCGACGCCGGGGTAGAGGCGGATGGGGCGGAGGTTGATGTACTGGTCGAGCTCGAAGCGCATGCGCAGGAGGATGCCCTTTTCCAGGATGCCGGGCTTGACGCGGGGGTCGCCGATGGCGCCGAGGAACATCGCGTCGTGGCCGCGGAACTCGTCGAGGACGGTGTCGGGGAGGATCTCGCCGGTGGCGAGGTAGCGGCCGGCGCCCACGTCGTAGGTGGTGGCGTCGAGGGCGAAGCCGAATTTGCGCTCGGCGGCGTTGAGGACCTTCATGCCCTCGGCGATGACTTCGGGGCCGGTGCCGTCGCCGGGGACGACCGCGATTTTGTAGTGCTTCATGGATGGTTTCCTTCTTCTGGGAGGAGTGTGCGCAGGGTGTCCGTGGTCAGGCGGAGGCCTGTTTGCGAAAGGGTGGCGCAGCGCGCGAGGAGGGATTCGACGTCGGGGTGGGGGAGCTGGGGGATGCGGCCGACGAAGATGCGGGCGTGGTCGGTGCGTTCGGCGCGGGTGGCGTCCACGCCGAGCTCCTCGGTGAGCTTTTCGCCGGGGCGGACGCCGGAGAAGACGATGGGGATGTCCTTGCCGGGGCGGAGGCCGGAGAGCTTGATCATGGTCTCGGCGAGGGAGAGGATGGTCATGGGCTTGCCCATGTCGAGGACGAAGATCTCGCCGCCCTTGGCGAAGGTGGCCGCCTGGAGGATGAGGCCGACCGCCTCGGCGGGGGTCATGAAGTAGCGCTCCATGCGGGGGTCGGTGACGGTGACGGGGCCGCCGGCGGCGATCTGTCTGCGGAAGCGGGGGACGACGGAGCCGGAGGAGCCGAGGACGTTGCCGAAGCGGACGGCGCAGAAGCGGGTCGCGCCGTCGCCGGCGAGGTCGCGCATGAAGATTTCGGCCAGGCGCTTGGAGACGCCGAGGGCGGAGACGGGGTGGATGGCCTTGTCGGTGGAGACGAGGAGGAAGGTGCCGACGCCGGCGGCCTGGGCCTCCTCGGCCAAGGTGCGGGTGGCGAGGGCGTTGTTGCGCAGGGCCTCGACGGGGTTGCGCTCCATCATGGGGACGTGCTTGTAGGCGGCGGCGTGGAGGAGGAAGTCGGGGCGTTCGCGGGTGAGGAGCTCGCGCATCAGGGCGCGGTCGCCGCAGTCGGCCACGATGGGGAGGATCGCGGCGTCGTCGCCGCCTTGGTCGACGAGGGGGGTGTGGATCTGGTAGAGGGCGGCCTCGGAGAGCTCGACGAGGATGAGGCGCTTGGGGCGGGCGGCCCAGACCTGGCGGGTGAG
>DVOR01000017.1 GCA_018713405.1 Candidatus Spyradenecus faecavium
GCCGCCTGCATCGCGCCCTGCGCGACGGCACCTGCGCCATCGCGCTGGCGAAGCCGCTCTCGCGGGGCCTGTGGTTCTGCGGCAACGCGCTGGGTACGGCTTTGGCCTTGGGCGTCTACCTGCTCACGCAGGGCGCCGCGACGATCCTGGCCGAGGCCTACTCCCCGCGCTACCACGCCGGCGGGGAGTACGCCGACGTCGCCGCGCTCTTCGGTGCGGTGGGGGCCGCGCTCGGCGCGCTCGCGCTGGCGGCGCTGAACGACCGTTTCCGTGGGGGGCGCTTCGCGCTCTCGGCGAACCTGCTGCTGCCGGTCGCGCTGTGGGCGCTCGTCCCCTTCGCGCCGGGCGCGCATTGGGGCGACCTGACGGCGCTTGCGGCGGTGGCGATGCTGTTGGCGCAGGCGGCGGCCTTCGCGCTGGCGTTGGCCGTGCGGTGCCCGCCCGGGCTGACGGCGGGCGTCACGCTCGCGGCGTTGGCGGCGACGCTGGCGTACCTCGGCGGCGCGGCCTACCTGCCGCTTGACCCGTTGGCCGGGGGCGGCGCGGTCCCCGTGCGCACGTTGCTTCTTTTGGCGCCGCAGGCCTGTCTCGCGACGGCCTTCTTCCTGTGGTGCGGCGTCGGCCTGCTGAACGCGAGGGAGACCCTATGAGCGAGCCGCTTGTCCTGAACGAGGTCCGCAAGACCTTCCGCGATTTCTGGGGCCGCCCCACGGTCGAGGCCGTCAAGGGGCTCTCCTTCACGGTCGGCGCGGGCGAGGTCTTCGGTCTGCTCGGCCCGAACGGCTCGGGCAAGAGCACGACCATCCGGATGCTCCTGGGCCTGCTCCGGCGCGACGCAGGCGCCATCCGCGTCTTCGGGGAGCCGCCGGAGGCCAAGCGCGCCCACGCCCTGGTGGGCTACCTCCCCGAAATCACCTACCTCCACCCCTTCCTCACGCCCCGCGAGACGCTCCGTTATTATGGCCGGCTCTTCGGGCTGGGCGGCCAGGAACTGCGCGACCGCGTGGAAGACCTGCTGCGCCTGGCGGGCGTGGACCGCGTGGCCGACCGCCGCGTGGGCACCTTCTCCAAGGGCATGACCCGCCGCGTGGGCCTGGCGCAGGCCCTCCTCAACGCGCCCCGGCTGTTGGTGCTCGACGAGCCGACCTCCGGCCTCGACCCCATCGGCACGCGCGAGGTCAAAGACCTCATCCTGGGCCTCAAGGCCCGAGGCATCGCCGTCCTGATGAGCTCCCACCTGTTGCCAGACGTGCAGGACTGCTGCGACCGCATCCTCATCCTCGACCACGGCGAATGCCGCGCGCAGGGCCGCGTCCGCGACCTCAAGGAGTCCCTCGAGGCCTTCTTCCTCGAGACCGTCGACCGCACCGAGCGCGTCTCCCCGCTCGAGGCCGCCGGCGGCCTGCCCTGGCTCGGGGGGACGCGGGCGTGAGGGCGCTCTGGGCGGAGCTGACGCTGGGCTGGCGGCGCGCCGTGCGCGGGCCCTTCCTCGCCGCGCTCACGGTCGCCCTCGCGCTCTGCCTGCTCGCCCTGCCCGGCCGCGACGACCCCGGCCTGACGCGCACGGGCTTCGGCGTCTCGCTCGCCTGGTGCCTGCTCCTGGTCTCCGCCCTGTGGTGCGGCGGCACGGCCTACGCGCTTGACCGCGACCGCCGCCGCCTGACCCTCGCCTTCACCAAGCCCATCCGCCGCTGGACGCTGTGGTGGGGCCGTTTCCTCGGCACGCTCGCGCCCTTCGCCGCCGCCGTCGCCGCAGTGGGGCTCTGCCTGGCCATCCGCCCGCTCCCCGAAGGTCGCGCCGTGGCCGCGCCCGTCGGCCTGCCCGACCTCACCCCCCAGGCGCAGGCGTGGCTGGACGGCCTCCGCGAGCAGGGGCAGCTCCCCAAGGGCGCCTCGGAGGCGCGCCTCCTGCGGGCCGTGCGCGAAACCTTCGAGAAGCGCCCCGTCGCCCTGGAGCCGGGCCAAGCCAAGACCTACCGTTTCCCCGCCGTCGACCGCCCCGGGCCCGTGACCTTCCGCCTCTCCGGCCGGCCCTTCCTCGGCGCCCGCGAGGCCATCCGCCTGGCCGTCACCGCCGAGTGCGACGGCAAACGCGTCACCCTCCGCCCCGACCGCCTGCGCGACTACGGCTTCGCCGTCGACCTCCCGGCGGGCTTCGCCGCGCCCGGCAAGCCGCTCACCTTCACCCTGACCCGCGAGGACGCCGAGGGCGCCGGCACCGTCCTCTACCGCGAGCGCGCCGACGTCGCGTTGCTCTCCGGGGGGCAGGGCCCCGCCGCCAACCTCGCGGCCTTCTGCCTGACGGCGCTCCTGACCGTGGCGATGGCCGTCGCGCTGGGGCTGGCGCTGGGGTGCGCCTTCTCCCTGCCGGTCACGCTCTTCACGGGGTCGCTCGCGCTCCTGGCCGTCGCCGCGGCCGCGCTCTCCCCGGAGACCTTCGTCCTGGACGAGATCCGCTCCGTCTGGACGCGCGTCGGCACGGCGGTCTCCGCCTGCGTCGCCTGGCCCTTCCGCGGGCTGGTCGCGCTCAACCCGCTCCGTTGCCTGCTGGACGGCGAGGCCATCGGGGCGGCGGCCCTCCTGCGGATCTTCGTGACGGCCGTGCTTCCCTGGTGCGTGGCCTGCTCCCTGGCCGCCACGCTCACCTCCGTCACCGACGAAGACCGCTGACGCGCACGCTCACGCCAACGCCTTGCGCACCTCCTCCGCGTCGGAGAAGGGGTGGCGGACGCCGTTGATTTCCTGGTAGGTCTCGTGGCCTTTGCCGGCGATGAGCACCACGTCGTCCTCGCCGCGCAGGGCGAGGGCGCGGCGGATGGCCGCACGGCGGTCTGGCTCGACGAGGGGCTTGTGGTCGCGGAAGCCCGGCAGAATGTCGGCGATGATGGCGGCGGGGTCCTCGGTGCGGGGATTGTCGGAGGTGACGATCGGCACGTCCGCCCAGCGGTCGACGGCGGCGCCCATCTTGGGGCGCTTGGCGCGGTCGCGGTCGCCCCCGCACCCGAAGACGCAGATGACGCGCCCTTTGCCGACGAGCGCGCGGAGGGTGGAGAGGACGTTCGTCAGCGCGTCGTCGGTGTGGGCGTAGTCCACGAAGACGTGCGGGGCCACGGGTTCCAGCCGCCCCCAACGGGGCTTGGCCGCGGCGATGGCCGTCAGGATGGCGTCGGCGCTCACGCCGAGGGCCTGCGCGGCCGTGGCGGCGCAGAGGAGGTTCGCCAGGTTGTACCGCCCGCACAGCGCGGTGCGGAAGGCGACGCGCCGGCCGCCCAGCGTCATCTCGGCCTCGGTGCCGGCGGGCGTGAAAGAGGCCTTGAACGCGGAGGCGGCATAGGGGAAGACGTTGCCGCGCCCCTCAAGCAGCGCGAGAAGGCGGCGGCCATAGGGATCGTCGGCGTTGACGACGGCGAGGGCCTCGGGGTGCCCCGTAAAGAGGCGCGCCTTGACGGCGAAATAGGCCTCCATCGTCTTGTGGTAGTCCAGGTGGTCCTGCGTCAGGTTGGTGAAGGCCGTGAGCGCGAAGCGGCAGGCCCCGACGCGCGCCTGGTCGATGGCGTGGCTGGAGACCTCCATCACGGCGGCGCGGCACCTTGCGCCCACCATCGCGGCGAGGTCGGCCTGGAGCGCGCGGGCGTCTGGCGTGGTGCGGTCGGCGGGCGCGTCATGGCCCGGCCACTGCTCGGCCACGGTGGTGAGAAGCCCGGGCATCAGGCCGCCCTGGGCGAGCATGTCGCGCAGGAGCCAGGCGGTGGTGGTCTTGCCGTTGGTGCCGGTGACGCCGCAGAGCAGGAGGCGTTCGCTGGGGCGGCCGAAGTGCTCCGCGCAGGCCTCGGCGAAGGCGGCGCGCGGGTCGTCCACGCGCAGGTCGCACCCCGGGCAGGCGCCCATCACGGCGGCGGCGCCCTTGGCGCGGGCCTCGGCGATGTACCTGGCGCCGTCGTCGTGGGTGCCGGGGATGGCGACAAAAAGGGCGCCGGGGACGACCCGGCGCGAATCGCACGTCACGTCCGTGTAACGCGGCATCTCAGTTCCCCCGCAGTTGGCGCTGCTGGCGCAGGTAACGCTCGCGCAGCGACAGGTTCTCGGCCGGGGCCTCGGCGCGCCGCGCCTGCGGCGTCGTGGCCTGGGGCGCCGGGACGGCCTCGTCCTGCATCGTCTCGCCGTCGACCTTCAGCTCCTCCGGCCGGCCCTTGGTGACGACGGTCCGGCGCCCGATGGCGTCCGAGACGTAGGTGCCATTGGCATAGGCCTCGCGCTCGGCCGCCAGACGGTCGGCCTCGGCATGGAGCTCCGCGCCGGAGAACCGGATTTTGATGGAGGGATCCAGCACGTCGGTGCTCGTCTCCCCCGTCAGACGGTTGTAGGTGGAGAGCGAGGCCTGCGGCGTGGAGAAGAAGCGGAACTTGAGGTGCCCCCCGCGGAACATCTGGTCCGTCACGTACTTGCGGAGCGTGACGAACTCGGGGCTGTCCGGGTCGCCGTGCAGACGAATGAGGACGGTGTCCTGCGGCTGGGTGGAGGAGTTTTTGACGACCTCCGAGAGCTCGCCCATCTCGATGGGTTCGCCGAAGACCCGCACTTCGCCGTTGGGGTAGACGTCGATCTTCGCCTCCCGCGCGTTCAGCGCGCGCAGGTTGGGGCCGCTCCCCGCGCACCCGGCCAGCAGGCCGAGCGCGAGGAGGGCACAGCAAGCCCCGAAGGCGGGGCGGGGCAAGCGATGGGTCAGGGCCATGACGCGTTCCTCCGTCGTTCCGTTGCCTTCGGGGCCTGGCGCCTCTGGGCTTAGAACGCCTTCTTGAAGGCCTGCTCGAGGTCGGCGATGATGTCGTCGATGTGCTCGATGCCGCAGGAGAAGCGCACGGTGGTGGGCGAGATGCCCGCCGCCACGAGCTGCTCGTCGGTCAGCTGGCGGTGCGTCATGCTGGCGGGGTGGAGCACGCAGGTGCGCGCGTCGGCCACGTGCACGACGATCTTCGCCAGCTGGAAGGCGTCCATCAGGCGCTGCGTGTCGGCGCGGGAGCCGTCGACCTCGAAGGTGACCACGCCCGAGCTGCCCTGCGGCAGGTACTTCTGCGCCAGCGCGTGGTACTTGTCGCCCTTGAGGCCGGGGTAGCGCACGTTCTTGACGCGGGGGTTGTTGGCGAGCCACTCGGCCACCTTGAGCGCGTTCTCGCTGTGGCGGGCCATGCGCAGGGGCAGGGTCTCGATGCCGAGGTTCAGCAGGAAGGCGTTGAAGGGGGCCGCCTGGGCGCCCATGTCGCGCATCAGCTGCGCGCGGGCCTTGACGATGTAGGCCATCTTGCCGAAGGCCTCGGTGTAGACCAGCCCGTGGTAGGAGGGGTCGGGCTCCGTGAAGTCCTTGAAGCGGCCCGACGCGGCCCAGTCGAAGTTGCCGCTGTCCACGATCACGCCGCCCAGGCTCACCGCGTGGCCGTCGAGGTACTTCGTGCTCGCGTGCACCACGATGTCCGCGCCCCACTCGAAGGGACGGCAGAGGTAAGGCGTGGGGAAGGTGTTGTCCAGGATGAGGGGCAGGCCGTTGCGGTGCGCCACCTTGGCCCAACGCTCCACGTCTAGCACCGAGAGGGCGGGGTTGGCCAGCGTCTCGCCGAAGATGGCCTTGGTGTTCGGGCGGATGGCCGCCTCGATCTCCTCGTCGGAGGCGTCGGGGTGGACCCAGGTGAACTGGATGCCCAGCTTCTCCAGCGTCACGCCGAAGAGGTTGACCGTGCCGCCGTAGATCTCCGAGCTCGACACGATGTGGTCGCCCGCATGGGCCACCGTCAGCAGGGAAATCATGCTCGCGGCCTGGCCGGCGCTGGTGAGCATCGCGCCCACGCCGCCCTCGAGCGCCGCGATGCGCTGCTCCACGTAGTCCAGCGTGGGGTTGCTCAGGCGCGTGTAGAAATGGCCGCCCACCTTGAGGTCGAAGAGATCCGCCACATGCTGCGCGGAGTCGAACTTAAAGGTGGTGCTCTGGTAAATCGGCAGGACGCGGGCCTCGCCGTTCTTCGGGTCCCAGCCCGCTTGGACGCATTTCGTCTCGAATTTCATCTTCCTCGACTCCTTTTGTTGCGGCCTCTGCGCCAGACGGCGTCCGACCGATTGCCCACCATTGTACCACACCCCACACGCCGCCACGCCGCTTTTTGCAAAAAAATCCCACCCCCGCGCCGCCAGGCGCACAGCCCCCCCAAACGAAACCCTAAGGGGTCTGAGGCGAAACCCTAAGGGGTTCGACCCAAAACCCTAAGGGTTTCGAGGCAAACCCTTAAGGGTTTCGGAAAAAGAGGTGGACTTATGCAGAATCGGCCCCTGGGCGGGGCCGATCGCGTTGGCGCCTCCTCAACGCGTGGCGTCAAGGGAGGGGGAGGACGGTGGCGACGGCCATGGCGGAGATGCCTTCGCGGCGGCCGATGGCGCCCAACCCCTCGACGGTCGTGGCCTTGACCGAGACCGCCCCTACCCCGACGCCCATCGCGGCGGCGAGC
>DVOR01000110.1 GCA_018713405.1 Candidatus Spyradenecus faecavium
ACTCCGTGCCGTCCGCGTCCACGCCCCACCCATCCGTCACGATCATATGGCCGCCATTGGCAGTCGTCGTGTAAATCCCCGTGCAAAGGGGCGCCCCCACCTGCAGGGAGACCCGCAGGATGCGGTGGAGCATATCGTCCCAGTCAAAGCCCTCCGGCATGCGCATGATCCAATCAGGGGAAGGCCTGGTGTAGCAATAACCGTCCTCGAACCCAAAATAGGCCTTGAACCCCTTTGGGGAGACCGTCGCCATCGTGGCGCCTTGGGCATAAGTCGCACCGCCGATGATACCGAAGTCGTACATCAGGCGCGCCACGGGGTTCTCCTTTTCCCCATTCTCGCGCGTGGCCTCCGTGCGGTCGCGCACCGCCACCCAATCGTAGGGCTCCAGCCACAGAGACTGTCGCGGCTCCTCTTTTCCATTGACAATGACCTTGTTCTCGACCTGGGGCGGGACAAAAGAAGCCGAGGGGACGCCGTGGTTGAGCGCATGGTAAACCGCGACTTGCCCCCAGGCGAGCGGGTCGCACCCGCACAGCCACTCACCGATGTAGTCGTCCATCTTGCCGTCTTGGTTCCACGACTCCGTGGCGGCACAGAGTGGAGAGACAATCACACGCTCCGGCGCGGAGGCGGCGGGGAGCAAAGGCGCGGCGAGCAAAGCGAGGAGGAGGGGTGCGGTCGTTCTCATGCCCTTTAGTTTAGCACAGCGCCGCCCCCGCCGTGAAGCCACCGTTCCTCGGGCGGTGGTGGGGCAGGGGTTGGGCTTGTCGGCCTTCTTGGCGGTGAGGCGGCGCATGACGGCGCGGGCGGCGAACCATTGGATGACGCCGAAGACCGCAAAGAAGGCAAGGACAATGAGGACGACGAGGAGGCGGTGCCCGTCCCACAGGCCCTTGAGCCAGGCGATGGCGGGGGCGTAGAGCGTGGGCATGAAGAAGCAGGCGATCAGGCTCTGCAGGATGCTGGAGAGCGCGGAGTAGAGGCAGTAGAGGCGGAAGTCCACGCGCAGCATGCCGGCGGCCAGGATGGCGGGGGTGCGGATGCCGGGGGTGAACCGGATGATGAACATGGTCTTGCCGATGTGCCGGTCGAAGAAGTGGCTGCAGGCCTCGATTTGGTCCTGGTGCTTGCGTATCCAGCGCGAACGCGCGGCGTAGCGCATGGCGAAGCGAGGCGGCAGGTAGGTGACGATGTCGCCCAGGAAGACGCCCCAGAAGGTCGCTTGGAAGGCGGTCATGTAGCCCATGATGCCCTCGGAGAGGAGGGGCGGCACGATGGTCCAGCAGATGATGTTCTCGCCGAAGATGGTGGCCACGGCGGTGAGCCATCCCTGCGTCCAGGGATAGGCGGAGGAGGCCTTGATGGCCTCGATGAGGGCGTCGAGGTCGACCCCGGCGAAGGCGATGCAGCAATCGGTCACGGCTTGGGTTCCTCCAGAGGCTTGTCGGCGGGGATGTTGAGGTAGTGGCCGATGGGCTCGGCTATCTCGGCGAAGATGGGCGCGGCCACGTTGCCGCCGGCGTGGCGCGGACCCTTGGGCCGCTCTAGGTTGACGAGGATGGCCAGCCGGGGCGCGGTGGAGGGGTAGACGCCCACGAAGGTGGCGTTGTAGTCCCGGTCGTTGTAGCCGTGGGGGCCGGGGATCTGGCCGGTGCCCGTCTTGCCGGCGACGGTGTAGCTGTGGAGGGCGGCGCGCCAGCCGGTGCCGCCTTTGGCGCGGTCGGTCACGCCCCGGAGCATCCCGAGCACCTTGGCGCAGACCTCCGGCGAGAGGGGGCGGCCCAGGACCTCGGGGGCGTTGGCGCGGACGAGTTCGCCCTCGTGGGTGCGGATCTCCTTGAGGATGGTCGGACGCATGCGGACGCCGCCATTGGCGATCGTGGCGAAGGCGTTGCACAGTTGCACGGGGGTGACGGCGATGCCCTGCCCCAGGGTCATGCGCGTGGGCGAGAGCTTGCTCCACCCCTTGTAGTGCGGCACGATGCCGGCCTCCTCGCCGGGGATTTCGATACCCGTCTTCTGCCCCAGCCCCATCGCGCGGAAGGCGTACCACAGCCGCGCGTACTCCTCCATCCCGTAGTCCGGCGTGGGCTCGGCCAGGCGCAGGCCGATCATGGCCGTGCCGATGTTGGATGACTTCGCCAGGATGTCCGCCGGGCGCAGGACGCCGACCGCGTGGTCGCGCAGCCGCCGCCCGGCGTAGAACCACACGCGGCTGGTGCCGATGTCGAAGGTGGAGTTCTCGTCGATGACGCCCAACTGCATGCCCATCGCCACGGTGATGGCCTTCATGACGGAGCCGGGCTCGTAGTTGCGGGCCACGGCGATGTTCTTCCACTGCGCCTGCGGCATGCGGCCATAGTCCTGCGGGTCGAAGCTGGGCTGCGTGGCCATCCCCAGGATCTCGCCCGTGCGCACGTCCTGCACGATGATGGTGCCGGTGTCGGCCTGGTAGGTCTTCAGCGCGCGCTCCAACACCGTCTCGATGATGTACTGCACGTTGTTGTCGATCGTCAGCACCACGTCGTTGCCGTGGACGGCGTCGACCTCCTCGATGCGGCGGTTGCGCAGCTCCCGCC
>DVOR01000111.1 GCA_018713405.1 Candidatus Spyradenecus faecavium
CGGTTGTAGCGATAGAGGTAGCCGAGGTAGCCCCAGGTCTCGGTGTTGTTCTTGACATTCAAGGTGCGGTCGTAGAGCAGACCGAAGAGACTGCGGCTGCCGAAGGAGCCGTCGCGGTTTTGCCCTTCGTACCAATAGACGAGGGGCGTGAGGACGGTGAGCTCTTCGTCGAAGCGGTCGCGCCAAGGCGTCTCGGGTTGGGCGGAGTCGACGGGCCACTGCCAATCGCGTTCGTCGGTGCGCTCGTGGTAGTAGAGCAGGCCGAAGAGGGCCCTGGTGTCGACGTTGTCGACGATCTTGTGGGTGCGTTTGGAGGGGTCGGCGCAATTCTCCCGGGTGATGTCCTCCACCTCGCGTTCGCGGTCGTAGAGGAGGCCGAAGAGGACGTCGGTGTCACGGTCGTAGCTCACGCCATCCACATTGTAGCGCCCGATGTCATCGTCGAAGAGCATTCCCCAGAGGAGGGAGGAGCCATCGTAACGCTCATCCTCGAACTTCCAGCTGATGGCGTTGAGCGCGATGCCGTGTTCGGACTCGTCCAGCTTGCCGGTCTTGAGGTTCTGCGTGAAGTCGTAGGCATAAAAAGGGGTGAAGTAGGAGCGGCTGAGGATGGAGGGGCCGGCATCATACTTGAAGGTTTCGTACCACCGCCAGAGAAGCCAGCCGAAGGTGTGTCCGCGCCGGAAGGTCCACTCCCACGGGTGGTAGACCCGGACTTCGTTTTGTGCGCCCAACGCGCCCAGGAGCACGGACCACTCCGTGCCTTGCCCGCCGATGTACCAGCTGCCTCTGTCCCGCAGGTCCGAGGGCCAGGCGCCATCGGGCGGGGAGTAGGACTTCTCGAGGTTCCACAGCACCAGACCGAGATTCCAATGCTCTCTGCGCGGGGCGACGCGGGTCTCGGTGCCGGTGCGGGCCTCGGTGGTGTACCACTTGCGGTTCCAGTTGAAGAGGAGGGGCGAGCCGGCGGATTCGTAGTCCGTCTCGTCGGCGGCGTAGGCGAAGGGGGCGAACATCCACCACGTGGGGCAACGGTAGAAGAGCGGCCACACGCGGTATTCCCCGCTCTCGGGCGAGAGGGTGATGAACCAGAGGATGTCGTGGATGCCGTGGTCGTAATTGTAGGCCGGCTGGACGGCGAAGCACCCGGGCGAGGACTTGATGAAGGGCCACATCCAGTAGCTTGCGCGGCCGTCGCTCAGATAGAGCGGCCAATAGTTCTCCACCGTGGGAGCTGTCTCCAACTCGTTGGCGGAGTCGTCACTGAAGATGGAGACCTCGTTGAAGGGCGTGCGCGCCTTCTGCAGGCACCCGCCGAGGGCCAGCGCCACAACTACCAAACCAATCCAGATCGTTTTCATGCGGTTATCCTACCACAGTCCCACCCCCGATGCAAGCACCCGTGCCCGGCACCGCACCCAGCCGGAAGCCCCCTAGGCGAAACCCTAAGGGTTTTGAGGTGAAACCCTAAGGGTTTCGGGTCAAACCCTTAAGGGTTTCGGAAAAAGATGTGGACTTATTTGGAATCGAGGGGTGTGGGAGGGGGCGCGTCGTCGGCGAGGGCACGGGCGAGGGCGGGCCAGGCGAAGCGTTCGCGGGCGGCGGCGAAGAGGGGCGCGAAGCGGGCCTCGCGCGCGGCGGGGGTGAGCGCGGCGAAGCGGCGCAGGGCGTCGGCCAGGGCCTCGGCGGAGACGTCGACCCAATACTCGCCGAGCTCGGGCCAGGGCGCGCCCTTCGTGCAGATGACGGGCGTGCGGCACCAGAGCGCCTCGGCCACGACGATGCCGAAGTTCTCGCTGCGCGTGGGGAGCACCAGGCAGGCGGCGGACTTGAGGGCACGCGCCTTGTCCGCGCCGGAAAGGGGACCGACGACCTCGACGCCCGGGTCGTTCGGCGGCTCCGCGCCATCGGCCGGGCCGGCGATGACCAGACGCCACGCAGGGCCGAGGTCGGCGAGCCGCCACGCCTCGGCCAGCAGGTCGAGCCCCTTGAGCGGGTGGAGGCGGCCCAGAAAGAGGAAGGTCTGCGTACGGGGCCGATCCGGGACGGCGTCGAGCAGGTCGCCGTCCACGCCGTTGGGGATGACGCGGATGGGCGGGCAGGTGGAGCCCAACGCATTGGTCATCCACTCCGCCTCTGCTTGGGACTTCGCACGGAGCCACGCCGCACCCAAGCAATCCCGCTTGTCAAAGCACCACCAAGCCAACCATTTGCGGAGCCGGCTTTTACGCAACGATGCAGTCCCCAGACTTCCGCACGGCGAAACAACGTACGGAACGGCAAGGTACTGCGCGAGCGTGGCGGCCCACCACACGGGGAAGGTCCAACACCCGTGGATGTGGACCTGTGTGGCGCGGCGGATCAGGCGCGACAGGGTACGGAGCATCGCCCGGGAGAAGTAAAGGCAATGGGGGCGGGAACGCGGGAAGACCCACACCGTCGCGCCCGCACGGCGGCAGTCGCGCACCAGAGGATGCTCCGTTTGGCCGCCGAGAAAGGCCAACGTCACGCGAAAACCGGCCCGAGCCTGCGCCAAGACCGTCTCGGCCAGCGACTCGGAAAGCCCTCCGCCGCGCTCCCAACACCCTGCGGCCACGTGCAGGAGGTGACGCGGCGGTTCATAGGGCGCGGGGTGGGCCAAGCGGTCGAGAAGCCTACGGGCGCAGACTGCGGGGTCGGTCGCGGCCAGGGGGGCGGCGTCGGGGCGCAGGGCGGAGGCGTCGACCATCGCCTGGGCGAGGGCCGCGACGTCCTCGGGCGGGACGATGAAGCCGTTGTGGTCGGGGCGGATGAGCGGCTCGGCGGCACCGCAGGTCTGCGTGGCGATGAGGGTGAGGCCGGCGCGGGCATACTCGGCGACGGCCATGCCCCAGCCGTCGAAGCGGCTCGGCAGGATGCCGCAGTCGCAGTCGTCCAACGCCTCGGGGATGCGCTCAGGGGGGCAGACGCCGAAGCGTTCCACGCGCGGCAGGCCGTCGAAGGCCGCGCCCAGCGGCCCCGCGCCGATGACGCGCAGCGTGGCCTCGGGCAGGCGCGGCGCGGCCTCGGCCCAAGCCCGCGCCAGGACGTCCACGGCCTTGCGGTGGGTGAAGGCGCCCGCGAAGACGAAGCGAAAGCCCGCATGCGGACGCGGCTTGGCGGGGGTCGACGCGCCGGGGGTGGCGTAGGCCAGCTCGGCGGCCTTGTCGCGCCGCACGCCCCAGCCGCGGACCAAGTCGTCCACTGCCTCGGGGCCCAAGCCGAAGGCCGCGACGGCGGAGCGGTTGACGTGCCGCGCGAAGAGGCGGCGCAGCGGCCAGGAGCGCGCGCGGCCCTGGCTCTTCTCGGCGATGAGGCACCACGGGACGCCGCGCGCCTCGCAGAAGCGCACGTTGTCCCAGTAGACCCGCTCGGCGTAGCCGGTGAGGATGATGAGGCGCGCGGCGTAGTCCGGGATGGCGGCGAGGGCCTCGCGCAGGGTGGAGACGCGGCGTTCCTGCGGGGGGAGGGCCGTGGGCTCGGCCCAGCCCAACGCCGCGCGATAGGCGTCGTAGTGGCCGAAATAGCACACCTCCACGTCGCATCCCGCGGCGCGGAGCGCGTCGATCCAGGCGCGCTGATGGAGATTGGGGAAGACCGTCCAGTAAACCAGCTTCACGCCCATACGATAGCAAAAAGGCGACCCTTGCGGGTCGCCTTGGGAAAAATGGAGGCGCGAATCGGAGTCGAACCGATCTATAAGGATTTGCAGTCCTCTGCCTAGCCGCTTGGCTATCGCGCCAAAAACGTGGATAAGATAGCATAACCCCCCGTCCGAACGCAAGCCTTTTTTTCAGGTCGGGGTTCTTCGTCAAAGAGAGTGGGTGGGAAGTGGAAGACGGGAGCAGTGGAAGAGGATGGCAAAGCGGTAGTTGGCGAAATTGCGGAAGCCGCGGGCAACGGATTTGATGGATTGGATCTTTGAGTTGAAGC
>DVOR01000112.1 GCA_018713405.1 Candidatus Spyradenecus faecavium
GAGGCCTTGGTGGCAGATGCGGAAGACGACGTCGGCGATGGGCATCTCGACGCCGTATTCTTGGGCGAGGTCGTGGAGGAGGCTGGCGTTGTCGACGCCCTCGGCGACCATCTTCATGGAGGCGAGGATGTCGGCGATGGGCTCGCCCTTGCCGAGGCGCTCGCCGACGGCGTGGTTGCGGCTGTGGCGGGAGGTGCAGGTGACGATGAGGTCGCCGACGCCGGCCAGGCCGCTGAGGGTCTGGGGCTTGGCGCCCATGGCCAGGCCCAGGCGCATCATCTCGGCGAGGCCGCGGGTGATGAGGGCGGCGCGGGTGTTGTCGCCGAAGCCGAAGCCGTCGCTGGCGCCGACGGCGATGGCGAGGACGTTCTTGACGACGCCGCCGATCTCGACGCCGAGGACGTCGTCGGTGGTGTAGACGCGGAAGCGGGGGCCGTTGAAGAGGGTCTGGGCCTGGACGGCGAGGGCATGGTCCTGGCAGGCGCAGGTGACGGCGGTGGGGATGCCGCGGGCGACCTCCTCGGCGTGGGAGGGGCCGGAGAGGACGACGACGCGGTCGGTGCCGAGGATGGCCTTGGCGACCTCGCTCATGCGCTGGCGGGTCTCGGGGCAGACGCCCTTGGTGAGGGAGACGACGAGGGTGCGGGGGGCGTCGAGGAGGGGGGCGACGCGGGCGCAGACGGCGCGGTAGAACTTGGAGGGGATGGCGAGGACCAGGACGTCGGCGGCGGGGACGGCCTCGGCGAGGTCGGCGGTCCAGCGGATGGTCTCCGGGAAGTCGACGCCGGGGAGGTAGCGGGGGTTTTGGCGGGTGGCGCGGACCTCGGCGATGTAGTCGCCGAAGGGGCCCCAGACGGTGACGGCGTGGCCCTTGGCGTCGAGGAGGCGGGCGACGGCCGAGCCCCAGCCGCCGTCGCCGATGACGGCGATGTTCATGGTGTCTGCTCCTTGGTCTTGGCGTCGCGGGCGGCGCGTTGCTTGGCGGTGAAGGCGAAGCGGTTCTCGGTGCCCTTGGCCAGGCGGGCGAGGTTGGCGCGGTGCTTGAGGATGGCCAGGGCCGCCAGGATCGTCAGCAGGACGGCGAACCAGAGGGGGCGCCCGGCGTAGAGCGGGGTCCAGACCAGGGCGCCGACGGCGACCGCGGCCAGGCAGCTGGCGAGGGAGACGTAGCGCGAGAGGAGGAAGGCGACCACCCAGAGGGCGAAGCCGAGCCCGGCGGCCAGCGGCGCCACGCCGACGAGCAGGCCCAGGGCCGTGGAGACGCCTTTGCCGCCGCGGAAGCCCAGCCACACGGGGAAGATGTGGCCCAGCATGGCCGCCGTGCCGCAGAGCACGCGCAGGAGCAGGGCGCTGCCGGCGGGGAGCTCCGCGCCCCAGAGGAGCGGCAGGGCGGCGCACCACACGCCGCCGAAGCCCTTCAGCATGTCGCAGAGGAAGGCGAGGACGCCCCAGGCGGGGCCGACGCAGCGGAAGACGTTGGTGGCGCCGATGTTGCGGCTGCCCACGTCGCGGACGTCGACGCCGCGGGCCTTGCCGATGAGCAGGCCGAAGGGGACGGCGCCGAGGAGGTAGGCCGCGAGGAGGGCGGTGACGGCGTTGAGGGCGTCGGGGAGGCTTTCGAGGATCATCGCGCGGCCCCCCGGAGGTGGGCGACGAGGCCCTCGACGGCGAGGGCGTAGCCCGTGAGGCCGAAGCCCATGAGCTGGGCGACGCAGACCGGCGCGGTGTAGCTGACGTGGCGGAAGGCCTCGCGCTTGTGGGTGTTGGAGATGTGGAGCTCGACGGCGGGGAGCTCGCTGGCGGCGATGGCGTCGCGCAGGGCCACGGAGGTGTGGGTGTAGGCCGCGGGGTTGATGACGAGGCCGTCGTAGACGCCGCGGGCGGCGCCGATCTTGGCGACGAGCTCGCCCTCGACGTCGCTCTGGAAGCAGTCGAGCGTGGCGCCGAGGCGCTCGGCGGTGGCGCGGGCGAGGGCCTCGGCGTCGGCGAGGGTGAAGCGGCCGTAGATGTCCGGCTCGCGCGTGCCGAGGAGGCGCAGGTTGGGGCCGTTGAGGAGGAGGAGTTTCATGGCGCGGGCCTTTCAGAGATAGAAGCGGTCCATCCAGTAGGGGAGGATCTGGGCCGGGGGGATGTTGCGGTCGAGCTGGAGGGCGAGGGTCTCCAGCATGGTGAGGTTCTCGTTGAGCTTGGCGAGGGGGTGGGCCTGGGCGCGGCGCAGGAGGGCCTCGCGGCGCTCGGGGAAGGCGAGGGGCGCGTCGGCGGCGCCGTCGGTGGCGCGCAGGCAGACGAGGTCGCGCATCCATTGCTCCAGGGTGAGGAGGAGGTCGTTGCGCCAGGCCTTGGCCTTCGCGCCGATGAGGGCCTTGAGGGTGTCGGCGTCCTCCTCCACGGCGGTGTTGGCCTTGGCCTCGGCGCGGACCTCCTTCTCGGCGCGCGCGTCCATCTCGGCGAGGAGGCCGCAGAGGGTCTCGGCGCGGGTGGTGTCGAGCAGGACGGACTTGCGGTCGATGTCGGCCAGGAGGTCGAGCACCTGCGTGCGCCACGGCTCGTCGAGTCGGCGCACACCACCGGCGTTGATGACCTGGCAGCGCGAGACGATGGTGGGCAGGAGCTCGCCGGGGGCGTCGGTGAGCAGGAGGAAGAGGGTCTTCGGCGGGGGCTCCTCGAGGGTCTTGAGGAAGGCGTTGGCGGCCTCCGGGCGCAGACGGTCGGCCGAGACGATGACGAGGACCTTCCAGCCGCCGGCGAGGGCGCTCTGCTGGGCTACGGGGAGGATGCGCTCGCGCATCATGGCCACGCTGATGACGCGGCTGACCTTCTCGGGCTCGAACCAGGGCATGTCGGGGTTGGCGTGCTCGGCGAGGGCGGGGGAGTCGCCCAACAGCTGGGCGCCGATCCACTCGGCCAGCGCGCGCCCCTCGCCGCGGACGGGCCCGACGATGACGTAGCCCTGCGCGGGGCGGCCCGCCCGGAACGCACGGCTCAGGCTCTCGCGCACCGCGTCCATCTCACCGCTCCGTGGCGCAGAGGCGCAGGGCGTCGAAGGCCATGCCGGCGGCGTAGGTGACGACCGCCGCGCCCATCAGGCACCCGGCCAGCGCCCGCACGTCCACCAGCCCGCCCGCGCAGTCGAGCACCGCCATCTGCAGGGGGAAGAGCGGCCACTGCGTGATGGGCCGCCCGAAGGTCATCGAGAGCGTCATGCACAGCGCCGGCGGCGCCAGCAGGCACGTCAGCAGCGAGATCAGGAAGGTCGAGGCCGAGCTCCGGAAGAAGAGCGACACCAGCGTCCCCACGCCGCACCAGAGCAGCGCCTGCGCGGCCAACGCCGCCACCGCCAGCGCGAAGCCCAGCCACGACCCCGGCAGCGAGGCGTCGGCCGGCAGCGCCCAGCGCGCCAGCACCCAGCACGTCACCCCCATGCCGGCCACGTAGAGCATGCACAGGAGCCAGGCCGCGAGCACCTTGCCCAGCACCCACCAGCGCGCCCGCACGGGCGTCGCGAACATCAGGCGCAGCATCCCCACCTCGCGGTCCTGCGTGAACCCGCGCGAGGCCGCGACGGCGGCGAGGAAGGGCAGGCCGAAGGCCGTCGCCAGCCCCCACAGCGCGGGCAGCGCCGTCGCCGACCCTTCCGCGCGGTTGAGCAGCCACACGAAGAGCCCGCCCGCCCCGGCCAACGCCAGGAAGAGCGGCGCCAGCCCGTGCACCGAGCGCACCAGCTGGAAGGCCTCGCGCCGCAGAATCGTCCAAAAGACCATCTTACGCCTCCCCCCCGTCCGTCGCGGGCGCGGGCAGCAGGCGCGCCCGGGCCGCCTGCGCGTCCAGCCCCGTCTCCGTCAGCGCGCCCTTCTCCACCAGCGCGAAGCGCGTGCAGCAGGCCTCCAGCAAGAGCGGGTCGTGCCCGCTGATGAGCACGTGCGCCCGCGCGCCCACCTCGCGGATGACCTCGGCGAAGGCCTCGCGCAGCGTCGCGTCGATCCCCGCGAAGGGGTCGTCCAGCACCAGCACCGAGGGCATCGTCAGCAACGCCTCGGCCAACGCCACGCGCCGGCGCAGCCCCAGCGAGAGCGTGCCGACCGTCCGCCGGCGCAGGCCCATCAGGCCGCACCGCTCCATCGCCTCCATCACGCGCCGGCGCACCCGCAGGATGCGCTCGCCCCGCAGGATCGTGCGGAAGCGGAGGTACGCCTCCACCCCCATCTCGCCGTAGACCGGTGCCAGCTCGGTCATGTAGCCCACGTGCCTGCGGTAGCCGATGCCCACGTCCGAGCGGAACTTCCGCGTTCGCCCGGCCAGGTCCGTCAGCGCCAGGGTCACCTGCCCCGCCTGCGGCACGAGCGCCGCCGCGGCCAGGCCCAGGAGCGTGCTCTTGCCCGCGCCGTTGGCGCCGACGACGCCGACGACCTCGCCCGGGGCCACGCGCAGGTTCGCCCCGCGGATGCCCCCGGCCGCGTCGTAAAGGAAGGTGGCGTCGGCCAGCGTCAGCATGGGTCAGTCCCGGATCAGGCGGTAGCCCGCGGCCTCCAGCGCCTCGTGGATGGCGCCGATCTGCTCGAAGTCGCGCGTCTCCAGCTCCAGGCTCAGCACGCACGTGGCCAACGCCGTGTCCATGCCCGAGGGGCCGTAGTTCACGTTGATCACGTTGCCGCCGCACTTGGAGATGATGCTCGAGACGCTCGCCAGCTGGCCCGGCTTGTCCGGCAGCGTCAGGCGGATGCCCGCGCGCCGCCCGCTCGCCAGCAGGCCGCGGTAGATCACGCGGCTGAGGATGTTCACGTCGATGTTGCCGCCCGAAAGCAGGCAGCACACCTTCTTCCCGTGCAGCTCCGGGATCTTGTCGTAGATCATCGCCGCCACCGAGACCGCGCCCGCGCCCTCGCACACCAGCTTGCGCTGCTCGATCAGGAAGAGCACCGCCGCGGCGATCTCGTCCTCCGTCACCGTCACGATGCCGTCGACGTACTTCCCCACCAGGTCAAACGTCAGGTCCCCGGGGTGCTTCACCGCGATGCCGTCCGCGAAGGTGTTCGCCGTCGAGAGCGTCAGCTTGTCCCCCGCCTCGATCGAGCGCTTCATGCTCGCGGCCTCCGCCGCCTGCACGCCGTAGACCTTGCAGCCCGGCTTCAGGTGCTTGATGGCGAAGGCCACGCCCGAGATCAGCCCGCCCCCGCCGATCGGCACCAACACCGCGTCCACGTCCGGCATCTGCTCCAGGATCTCCACCCCCACCGTCCCCTGGCCCGCGATCACGTCCGGGTCGTCGAACGGATGCACAAAGGTCATCCCCTCCTGCTTGCACAGCTTCTGGGCGTACGCGCTCGCGTCGTCGTACGTCCCCGGCACCAGATGCACCTCCGCGCCGTAGCTCTTCGTCGCCTCGATCTTCGCGATGGGCGCGATGTCAGGCATGCAGATGACCGCCCGCGCCCCGCGCTTCTGCGCGCCCAACGCCACGCCCTGCGCGTGGTTGCCCGCGCTGCACGCGATCACCCCGCGCCCGAGTTCCTCCGGCGACAGCTGCGAGATCTTGTAATACGCCCCACGCACCTTGAACGAACCCGTCACCTGCAGGTTCTCCGTCTTCAGCCAGACCTCCGCGTTCGTCGAAAGCTTCGGCGCGTAAATCAAATCCGTCTTGCGCGCGACCTCCTTCAACACCTCGGCCGCGTGGTGAATGTTGTCCATCGACAAAGTAGCCATAGCATCGTCCTCTATACGCTTTCCTCAATACTATAGCACATCCACGCCCCCCGTGCCCCACTTCGGCTGACGATGTCGGCACGGTCAGCGGAGGAAGGAGAGGGCGTGGACGAGGGGGCGGAGGCGGGCGGCGAGGGCGCGGAAGGCGGTTTGGAAGGCGGCGAAGTCGTCGGGGAGGTAGGCCTGGGCCAGGGGCTTGAGCTGGTGCCAGCCGGCGTCCCAACGCAGGAGCTGCAGGTCGGGGCGGAGGGTGTCCATCTCGGCGCGGTGGGCGTAGGAGGCCTTGGCGACGCGGCGGGCCAGGCGGAGGACCTCGCGGGCCTCGGGGCTCATGCGGGGCTCCCACTCGGGCAGGCGCTCGGCGACGTAACGCTCCGTGTCGGTGCGCAGGCGCTGCCAGGTCTCGGTGAGGCCTGCGGCGTCGATGGGCTCCTCGGCTTCGGCGCGGGTCAGCCAGAACCACTGGTTGGGGATGTCCCACTCCCGCCCCTTGTAGTCCACGTGCCCCAGCGAGGACTGTTGCGACGAGGGATGGAAGAGGGCGAAGACGACGCTGTCGGCCTCGAACCCGGGGTAGTCCGGGTGGCTCACGTCCGGCACGCAATACTCATCCTTCGCGTTCGTCCAGTCTTGGGCGATGAGCTTGCGGGCGGTGAAGTTCGCCGTCACGCGCAGGAAGTTGGCGGGCAGGACGGAGATACCATTTGCCGCCGTACTAGTTGACGAAAGAAGGAACACGCACTTGGCGTTTTGGTAGACATTGTTTGAGACGTTGTAGTAATAGCC
>DVOR01000113.1 GCA_018713405.1 Candidatus Spyradenecus faecavium
TAAGGGTTTCGGAGAAAGATGTGGACTTATGCAGAATCGGCCCCTGGTCGGGGCCGTTTTGGTACACTATGGGGCCTATGCAAGCACAGGACGTAACGGTGGTGTCGACGGCGCTTCCCTCGGCGGAGGCGTCGGACACGTTGTTGGAGCTGTTGGACGCGGACGCCTTCACCCCCACGGTGTGGGAGGACGTGGAGACGCACGCGGCGCGGTTGGACGTCTTCCTGGAGGACGCGTCCGCGGCGGAGGGCGTGGCGCAGGCCGTGCGCGGGGCCGCGGCGTTGGCGGGATTCGCCGTCGAGCCGACGGTGGAGACGCTGCCGGCGGCGGATTGGTCGGAGGCATGGAAGCGCTTCTTCCATGTGGAGCGGGTGTCGCCGCGGGTGGTCATCCGCCCCTCGTGGGAGGCCTACGCGGCCGCGCCGGGCGAGGCGGTGATCACGCTCGACCCGGGGATGAGCTTCGGCACGGGCAAGCACCCGACGACGCAAGGGTGCCTGCGCTTCCTGGACGGGCTGGCGGCGGGCGACCTGTCGCGGCCGGTGCTGGACATGGGCTGCGGCAGCGGCATCCTCGCCATCGCGGCGCGGAAGCTCGGCTTCACCCACGTGCGAGGGTTCGACTACGACCCCGACGCGGTGGCGGTGGCGCGCGAGAACGCGGCGCTGAACGGCGTGGCGATCCCCTTCGAGGCGCGGGACCTGGCCTCGAACCTCGACCAGGGGGCGGTGGTGCTGGCGAACATCCTGGGGCCGGTGCTCATCGAGCACGCGGCGGAGGTGGCCTGCGCGGTGCTGCCGGGCGGGGCGCTGGTGGCCTCGGGCATCCTGGAGACGCTTTACCCGGAGGTCCGCGCGGCCTTCGAGGCGCAGGGCCTGCGCGAGACGGATTCTTTGCTCATCGGCGAGTGGCGCACGGGCCTCTTCGCCAAACCTGACACCCCGTGAACGGAGCCTGACATGGATTACTTCCTGGCAATCGCCACGCTTGTCGTCTTTTCCTTCCTGCCGCTGCTGGAGCTGCGCGCCTCCATCCCAATCGGGTTCTTCGCGCTGGAGGCGATGTTCGGGGTGCACATCGACTGGTGGTGGGTGGTGCCGATCTGCGTGGTGGCGAACGTGGCGCAGGGCATCGCGGTCTTCGAGATCCTGTTGCCCATCCTGGAGTTCTTCCGCAAGCGGTGGGGGTGGTTCCGCGAGCGGCTGTGGCCGCACGTGGAGAAGCGCCAACAGAAGCTGAAGCCCGTGGTCGACCGTTACGGCGAGTGGGGGCTGGCCATCTTCATCGGCATCCCGCTCCCCGGGACGGGGGCGCTGACGGGCGCGGTGGGGGCCTTCCTGCTGGCCTTTGAGCGGCGCCGCTTCTACGTGGCCAACCTGGCGGGCGTGCTGATGGCCGCGGTGGCGGTCACCGCCGTCTGCCTGCTGATCCAGAATGGCGTGGTGGCGGAGGATTCCTGGGTCCGCCGCCTCTTCTTGGGCTGATTTTCCGCGAAGACGCAAAGGAACGCAAGGGCCTGGGCACTTCACCGCTCGGCCCTTCGGGCCTTGCTGCCGTGCCCATCCCTTGCGTTTCTGTCGTTTGGACGCCCGTCAATCCTTGAAGAACGCCGCGAGGGCGGGGAGGTGGGCCTTCTCCGCGAGGGCGGCGGCCGTGGCGCGCGCCGTCGGCACGTAGGCCAGGAAGCGGGGCTGGCCCACGGAGGCCAGGCGGTGGTAGGCGCCGATGGCCTGGGTGAGGCGTTGGAGGCCGGCGAGGGGAAGCGTGGCGCGGAGCGCCCCGGCGTCGCGGTTGGCGGCCTGGGCGTAGGCGTCGATGGCGGCCTCCCGCACGGCCTCGCCCCAGTCGACGTAGGGGTCGTAGAGGAAGGAGGCGAGGTCGTAGAGGGCGGGGCCTCGGCGCATGCCCTGGAAGTCGATGACCCAAGGGCGCTTGGCGTGCCAAAGGAGGTTGGAGCTCTGGAAGTCGCGGTGGACGAGGACGGTGGGCTCGGCGAGGAGGGCGTCGCGAACGTGGGCGAGCTCGGCGCGGGCCTCGGGCGGGAAGGGGGCGGCGAAGCGCTCGTGGAGGTCGACCTCCCAGTCGTAGAGCGCGGCGTCAAAGGGCGGCTCGAGGGGCAGGTCGCCGACGTCGGCGCGGTGGAAGGCCGCGAGCAATTCCATGACTTGACGGAGCTGGGGCGAGCCGTGACGGTGGCCCTCGTGGCCGGGGGCGTCGCTGCCGCGGAGGCAGTCCTCGCGGACGGCGTCAGCGTGGCGGTCGAAGGTGTCGTCGCCGAGGTCCTCGAGAACCAGGAGGCCGGGGCGGTCGAGCAGGACCTTGGGGACGGCGACGCCGGCCTTGGCGAGGGCGCGGGCGCAGGCGGCGTAGCGGGCGTTCTCAGCGCGGCCCTCGGTCTCGTAGGCGATGGCGACGGCGGCGCGGCGGGGGGCGGCCAGGCGCCAGAAGGCGCGCTTGCTGCCGCGCGTGCCGAGAGGGGCGACGACCGTCTCGGCGGCGGGCCACTTGAGTGCGGCGAGGGCCTGGGCGACGGGCTCGGGCTGGGGGTCGGCCGCGCCGGCGGCGTAGCGGGAGAGGCCGGGGAGGCGCTTGGCGTCGCGGTGGGCCTCGAGGTAGGCCGCGGGGGTGCCGGCGTCGTTCCAGTAGGACTCGGGGAGGAGGACGCCGCGGACGAAACGGTTCGCGAAGGCGGCGTTCTCGAAGGCGTCGACGAGGGAGCAGACGGGGCGGTCGGGGAGGAAGGTGAGGACGTCGGGGGAGAGGAGGCTGACGCCGGTGAAGGTGTAGGTGCGCTCGACGCCCGGCGTGGGGGAGCGCCAGCAGGTGACGCGGCCGGCGTAGTCGAGCTCGACGGTTCGGGGGCCGCGCTTGGGCTCGAGCCAGGCGGCGGCGAAGCGGCCGGAGGCCTCGAAGGCCTCGGCGAGGGGGGCGGGGTCGGCGTGGAAGACGACGTCGCCGTTGACGAGCCAGAAGGGGCGGCCGCCGAGGTGGGGGGCCAGGTTGCGGAGGGCGCCGCCGGTGCCGAGGAGCTCGGGCTCGGGCAGCTCGCGGAGGGTCAGGGGCCCGCGGTAGGCGGCGATGAAGGCGCGGAGGGCCTCGGGGAGCCAGTGGGTGTTGAGGAAGACCTCGCGGACGCCCCAGTCGGCGAGGGCGTCGAGGGTGTGGGCGAGGAGGGGGCGGTTCCAGATGGGGACGAGTGGCTTGGGGGTGGAAAGGGTCATGGGGCGCAGGCGTTCGCCGAGGCCCGCGCAGAGGACGAAGGCAAGGTCAGTCATGGGGATCGCTCCGGGAGGATGGGGCCGCCGCCGAGGAGGTAGGGGCCGCGGTAGAAGACACAGGCCTGGCCGGGGGTGACGAGGGCCTGCGGCTCGGCGGCCTCGACGCGGCCGTCGGCGTGGACCAGGCAGTCGAAGGGGGGATGGTGGTAGCGCGTGACGGCCCGGCAGGCGAGGGGGAAGGCCGGGGGCACGAGCCAGTTGACGGGGCCGACGCGGAAGTCTCGGCGCAGGAGCGCCTCGCGCGGGCCGAGGGTGAGGGTGTTGCGGGCGCGGTCGAAGGCGACGACGAAGGCGCGGCCGCCGGTGGCGACGCCGAGGCCGCGGCGTTGGCCGCGGGTGTAGTTGGCGAGGCCCTGGTGGCGGCCCAGGACGCGGCCGTCGGGGGCGAGGACGTCGCCGGGGCGGGCGGTCTCGGGGTGGCGGCGGCGGAGCTCGGGGCGGTAGTCGCCGCCGGGGAGGAAGCAGACGTCCTGGCTGCCGGAGGCCAGTCGGTCCTCGGGGATGGGGAGGCGCCAGGCGCGGGCCAGGGCGACGACGTCGGCGCGGGTGCGGTCGGCGAGGGGGAAGGTGGCGCCGGCGAGGTCCTCGGGGGTGAGGGCGTAGAGGAAGTAGGATTGGTCCTTGGCGGCGTCGGTGGCGGCGCGGAGGGTCAGGGCGCCGGTCTCGGGCTCGCGGGCCTTGGCGACGTAGTGGCCGGTGGCCAGGGCGCCGCCGGCGGCTTGGCGGAGGAGGCCGAACTTGAGGCGCGGGTTGCACCGGCAGCAGGGATTGGGGGTGAGGCCCGCGGCGTAGTCCGCGAAGAAGGGGGCGACGACCTCGCGCTCGAAGGCGTCGCGGAGGTCGACCGTGCGCAGGGGGACGCCCAGGGCGTCGGCGAGGGCGACGACGCCGGGCGCGGGCTCAGGGGCCAGGGTGAGCATGTGCCAGGCCTCGACGTCGTGGCCGCGCTCCTGGAGGAGGCGGACGCAGACGGCCGAGTCGACGCCGCCGGAGAAGGCGACGGCGAGCTTCATTCGAGGGGGAGCTCCAGCTGGCCGGAGATGGTCATCTTGTGGGCGCCGGCGCCGTCGGAGGTGTCGTAGACGCAGAACTTGACGGTGGGGAAGCGGCGGGAGAGGACGTCGGTGATGTAGGCTTGGACGGCGCGGACGTTGCGGGGGTCGTCGTCGGAGAAGCCGATCGAGATGGGGAGGCGGAGGGCCGCCATGCCGGTGGTGTCGAGGATGCGGATGAGATGGTCGACGAAGTCGCGGATGGCGAAGCGCTTGCGGCCCTCCTGGGTGGTGAGGCCGGGGGCCTCCTCGGCGAGGCGGCGGTCGAAGTCGGGGGAGGTGATGGCGTGGTAGCGGTTGAGGGAGAGGTAGCGGCGCAGGACGGCGGTCTGCGAGGGGAAGGTCTGCACGTGGTCGAAGCAGTAGGAGTAACCGCGCAGGTTGATGAGCATGGTCTCGCGCTCGACGGGGGTGAGGACGCGCTCGATGAAGCGTTCGACGCCCTGGCGGAGGGTCTCGGAGGCGTGGCCGCGGGCGGTGACGATGGCGAAGAGGCGGCCCTCGACGAGGGTCTTGCGGAAGGTGGCGAAGCTGGGCGGCGGGGTGCGGCGGCCGGCGGCGATGGCGTCGAGGGCGCGGTCAAGGTCCTCCAGGAAGTTGCCGCCGCCGAGCGGGGTGCGCGTGTCCTGGAACTCGACGAAGGCGAGCTCGCGCCGGCCCTGCGGGAAGCGGTAGTGCGCGGTGTCGGCGCGGATGACGCTGTAGGTGGCGGTGGAGCAGACGTGCGGGACCCACTGGCCCTTGCTGTTCAGGCGCTCCATGTGGATGCGCGTGGGCATGCAGAGGACGTTGTCATCCCAGTCGAAGATGTAGTACTTCAGGTCGCGACCGCGGACGGATTCGTTCACCCAAACGCCGTCGACGAAGGCGAGGCGGGCGCCCTCGAAGCGCGCGAGCGCCTCGTCCAGGGCGGAGGTGACGTGCGGGAGCTCCATCAGCGCATGAGGCCCATGAGGGACTGGGTGAGCTTGGCGGCGGTGAAGTCGGCGTGGTGCAGGCCGGGGATGGGGGCCAGCTCCACCACGTCGCAGCCGACGATCTCGCGGTCGGAGGCGATCTCGCGCAGGATGAAGAGGGCCGACCACCAGAGCAGGCCGCCGGGCACGGGCGTGCCGGTCGCGGGCATGATGGCGGGGTCCAGGCCGTCGACGTCGAAGGTGACGTAGACCTTCTTGGGGAAGCCCTTGGGCAGGATGGGCGTGGGCGGGCCCTTGAGGGCGAGGGTCTCGGCGTCGCTCGCGAAGAGGGTCTTGGGGTTGGCCGCGCGGTAGGCCGCTTCGTCCTCGCAGTAGGCGCGGGTGGCGAACTGGGCCACGGGGAAGCCCAGCTCGTGGCAGCGCCGCAGGACGCACGCGTGCGAGAGGGGCGAGCCCTCGTAGCTGTCGCGCAGGTCGGCGTGGGCGTCGAAGTGGACGATGCCGATCTTCTCGCCGCGCACCTTGTAGGCCAGGGCTGCGCCCAGGGTGACGGTGTGCTCGCCGCCGAGCATCACGGGCTTGGCGCCGCAGTCCAGCGCCTCGCCGACGGTCTTCTCGATGGCGCGGAGCCACGCCTCAGGGTCCTTGGCCTTCGCGGCGGCGGGGCGGACGGGCTTGGCGGTGAAGATGCCGCCCTCGCAGGGGAACTCGCCGCCCTCGTAGGCCTCGAGCTGGTCGGAGGCGGCGAGGATGGCGGCGGGGCCGTTGGCCGCGCCCGAACCGTAGGAGACGGAGAGCTCCATCGGCACGGGGATGACGTGGAAAAAGGCCTCCTCCTTCGCCACGGGGGCGTGCTCGGAGCCGAGGAAAGGCGGGTATTTCGTGGCCATGTCAGACTCTCTTGGCGCGGCGCGAGGGCATCGTCACGAAGCGGCGCCCCACGTAGCTCGCGCGTTGGGTGAAGAAGCGTCCCAGGCGCGCCGTGAGACCGATGGGGCGGTTCACGGCCCAGCCGGACGCGTTGAGGATAGGGGCGAGGTCGCGGTTGCGTAGGCGGAACCACGCCAGGATGACGCTGGGGAGGGAGACCGCCAGGATGACGCCCAGCGCCACCGCGCCGGTCTTCCAGAGCGGCGCGTGCGTCACGGCCGAGGCCAGCGCCGCCGCGGCCGAGGCCAGGAAGGAGAGCGAGATGCCCAACGTCGCCACCGAGGCCATCTGCGAGGCGTTCGAGGGCGGGAGCGCGGCCTTGGCCGCCGTCGTCCCGGCGGCGGAGGACTGCGCCTTCGCGGCGGCCGTGGCCACCTGGGTGACGGCGTTGTCCCCGCGCCCGCCGATGAGCTTGCGCGCCGTCTCGGCGCAGGTCTCGCCGATCTTCCGCCAAGGCGCGAAGAAGGCCTCCCACAGGCTGATGGTGTTGGCCTCCAGATGGCAGACCGTGGCCTCCCAGTCGTTCCCGTTCAAGTCCACGAAGAGGCCGCGCTTGCCCACGGCGAGCGAGCCGATCGCGCCGGCGGTGAAGACGGCCAGGATGGTGCGCGGGGGGATTCCCTCGCACTCAAGCGCACAGTAGACCAGGCAGCAACGCGAGGGCGCGGCGAGCGCGGCATGGGCCTTCTCGTCGCCGTTCTCGACGGGGAAGCAGAGGGAGGCGACGCGCCCATCCATGAAGAGCTTCCCGCAGAGGAAGAGCGGGTCGGCGACCGGCGGATAGAGGTCGGCCACGTTGACGAAGTTCCTCAGGAAGCGCAGAAGCCCCTCGCGCAGGGCGGCAAAGCGCTCCAAATCATGGATGACCTCCAACAACGGGGCCTCGGCCTTCGCCTGGCGAAGAACGGCCTCCAGCGCCGCCCGCTGCGCGGGGTCCTCCACGAGGGCGAAATCTTCCTTCTCGAATGACAAGAAGGTGTAGAACGCTAGGGGCACGTTGTGCCACCAGACATCATAGGGGTCCCACTCGCGCTTGAGGGACTCCCAGAGGTCACGCGTAAGCGTCGTGGCGCCAAGAATCTTCGCCAACCCGGCGGTCTGGTCCGCCCACTCCGGGTTGACGCCTTCCGTCAAGGAGAGTTGTGTCGCATCCCCGGCGAGGGAAATCGGCGCGTCCTTGAGGGGCTTGGAGGGGTCGTGGAACAGTGGCGTGGCGGCATCGTAAGCCCGCTCGTCGCAAAGCCTGAAGTAGTCGTCGATCTTCTTGCGCAACGGCCAGCGGGACTGGACGTCCTCGAGCGTGAAGCGTCCCTTAGGCTTGTCGGCCTGCCACTGCCGCCATTGCTTGAGGAGGTCGTAGAAGCGCGGCAGATGCTCTTCGGCAAGCGTCTGATTGGCGGGGCCGACAACCTTCCAAACCAGCTCGGCGTAGGGTTTCAGTTTACTGTCGAGCGCTCCGACCTCGACGGCTGTATCTTCATCCCTGTCAACGTTAATGAAATAGAACTTGGCGTGGTAGTCCCGAATCGCTTTGTCCGAGACGGGCTTGCCGTCGGGGGCGATTTTGGCGAGGAGGTCGGAGAGGGCCTTGCCCTCGGGGGTGTCGTCGCGGAGGTCTTCCTTGACGAGACCTTCGTAAGGAAGGAAGAGGCGGTCGAAGGAAGCGATGCGCGGCTTGAGCCACTCGATGGCTTCGAGCACCTCGGGCATCCGGATGCGGCCGTCCTCGTCCGTGTCGAGGTAACGGGTCAAAGGCTCGGCGCGTCCCTCGATAAACTTGGGGCGGGAGAGGATGGCCCAGTAGGTGCGGTCGAGGTCGGCGAGATGCTCGACGTCCGCACCGCAGGCGAGGGCGACCTGCGTGGTGCGGGCGGCGTGGAAGAAGGCGTGGCGGTGCATCGCTTCCAGGGACAGGGCCGCGACGGCGGCGGCTTACTTGCGGAGCTCGGCGCAGAACTCGGCCATGCGACCGACGCCCTCCTCGATGTTCTCCATCGAGCAGGCGTAGCTCAGGCGGACGCAGCGGTCGTTGCCGAAGGCGATGCCGGGGACGACGGCCACGTGCTTGGCCTCGAGCAGGCGCTGGGCGAACTCCAGCGAGCCCATGCCGTATTCCGCGATGTTCGGGAAGACGTAGAAGGCGCCCTGCGGCTTGGGGCACTTGACGCCCGGGATGGCCGAGATCAGCGCATGGATGCGGTCACGGCGCGTCTTGAAGGCGGCGACCATCTTCTGCACGTCGGGCTCGGCCTCCTTGAGGGCGGCGAGGGCGCCCCACTGCGCGAAGGTGTTCGGGGCGCTGGCCATGTGGCTCTGCAGGGAGCTGAGGGCCTTGGCGAAAGCCTTGGGGGCGGCGGCGTAGCCCAGGCGCCAGCCGGTCATCGCGTAGGTCTTGGAGAAGCCGTTGACGGTGACGGTGTGCTCGTAGAACTCCGGGCCGAAGGAGGCCATCGAGGCCTGCTCCACCTCGCCATAGGCCATGCGCTCGTAGATCTCGTCGGACACCACCCACAGGTCATGCTTGATGGCGACCTCGCCGATGGCGCGGAGCTGGGCGGGGGTGTACATCATGCCCGTGGGGTTCGAGGGCGAGCAGATGACGACGGCCTTGGTGCGCGGCGTGATGGCGGCCTCGAACTGCTCGGGCGTCATCAAGAAGTGGTCCTCCACATGCGTCTCCACGAAGACCGGCGTGCCGCCGGCCACGCGCACCATCTCGGGATAGGAGAGCCAGTAAGGCGCGGGGATGATGACCTCGTCGCCGGGCTGCAGCATCGTCTGGAAGACCTGGGAGAGGGCGTGCTTGCCGCCGTTCGCCACGATCACCTGGCTGGGCTCATAGGCGATCTTGTTCGCCGTCGCGAGCTTCTCGCAGAGCGCCTCGCGCAACGCGGGCAGCCCCGCCGCCGCCACGTAACGCGTCTTGTTCGCCTCCAGCGCGGCCGCGCAGGCGCGCTTGATGCAGTCAGGCGTGTCGAAATCCGGCTCGCCGGCCGCGAAGGCGCAGATCTTCTCGCCCTGGGCCTTCAGCTCCGCGGCCTTGCTCGAAATGGCCAAGGTGGCGGAAGGGGGAATCGCCGTGACGATGGGGTTCAACGCTTTCATCTCAATCCTCTCTCATCTGATGGCGCGCCGCCGCACGGCAACACGCAGAAAACCAAACCATGATACCAAAAAACGCCCCGCCGCGTTTCACGGCCTTTCGACGGGCCATTCTGCATAAGTCCACATCTTTTTCCGAAACCCTTAAGGGTTTGCCTCGAAACCCTTAGGGTTTTGGGTCGAACCCCTTAGGGTTTGGCCGAACGCGGGCGGAGGCGTCAGCAGGGGAGGGCGTAGCCGGCGGCGAGGAGGTGGGCGCGGTCCTGGGCGACGGTGTTGCCGACGGTGGTCAGCAGGTCGCCCTCGATGGCGGCGTTGACGCCCAGGCGCAGCGCGGCGTCGAGCGTCTCCGACGAGAGGCGCTTGCGCCCGCCCGCGAAGCGGAGGTAGGCCGTCGGGTGGGCCAGGCGGAAGAGCGCCACGGCGCGGAGCACGTCGCGCTCGGGCAGGAGCGGGAGGTCCGCCAGCGGCGTGCCGGGGATGGGCGCCAGGATGTTGATCGGGATCGACGCCACCCCCAGCTCGCGGAGCGTCAACGCCAGGTCGATGCGGTCGGCCTCACTCTCGCCCATGCCGATGATGCCGCCGGAGCAGACGTCCATGCCCACGCGGCGCGCGGCGCGCAGGGTCGCGACCTTGTCGGCCTGGGTGTGGGTGGAGCAGAGCGTGGGGAAGAAGGCGGGCGAGGATTCCAGGTTGCAGTGGTAGCGCGTCACGCCGGCCTCGAAGAGGCGCCGCAGGGCGGGTTCGTCGAGCAGGCCGAGCGAGGCACAGAGCTCCAGCGACGTCTCGCGGCGGAGCAGCCACACCAGCGCGCAGACGCCCTCGAGCTCGGCCTCGGTGGGGCGGCGGCCGGAGTTGACGATCGAGAAGCGGCGGATGCCGGCGGCCTCGTTGGCGCGGGCGTGGCGCAGGCACTCCTCGGGGGAGATGAGCCCGTGCACGTCGCACGCGGCGCGATGGTGCGCGGACTGGGCGCACCACTTGCAGTCCTCGGGGCAACGCCCGCCCTTGCCGTTGACGATGGAGCAGCGGTCGAAGAGGCGCGGGGCGTGGTCGCGGGTCAGGCGCGCGGCCTCGGCGAAAAGGGCCTCCTCCGGGCCGGCGGCCCACGCCAGGAGGTCGTCGCGGGAATAGACGGGGGGCGTGCTCATGGCGCGGGCGGGGGCTGGGGACGGGCGTTGCCGCCGTTGGCGGGCGCCATGGGGGCGGGCGGCATCATGCCGGTGAAGTCGTAGACCTCCTTGACGACGTTGACGAAGGCCTCCGTCTCCTCGCCGGACTGCAGCCCCATCGAGACGGCCACGGCGCTGAGCAGCGCGTCGCGCTCGGCCCCCTGCAGCCCACGCACCAGGCGGAAGGACTCACGGATCGCGGCGCGGTCCTCCGCCGTCGCCTCCTCGCCGGACTCGGCCAAGGCGCGCATCCGGTCGATGGCGGCCTGCTGCTGGGCGAGCGCCTCGGTGTACTGGAAGTGCATCTCCTGCTGCTCGGGGGTCATCAACCCCAGGTCCAGGTTGGCGAAGAAGTCCTCGCGTCGGAGCTGGAAGGCCTCCATGTTGGCCTGGAACTCCTGGCGGCGGCGCTCCATCTCGGCGTAACGCTCGGGGTTCTCGCGCTTGAGCTGCTCCATCCGCTCCTGGCGCGTCATGCGGCGGGGCGGCTCCTCGGCGGCGGGCGCCGGCTCGGGCTCCGCCTCGGCCTGGGCGCGGAGCGCCGCCAGCTCCTTGCCGAGCCCCTCGAGCCGGGCCTTGAGTGCGGCGTTCTCGGCCTGGAGGGCCGCCAGGTCGGCGTCGTCGCCGTCATCCGCATAGACGGTCCGTTCGGTGACGGCGGCGGTGTAGGTGCGCGGGGCGAAGAAGCGGCCCGCGGCGTAACCCCCGCCGGCGAGCGCCACGGCGAGGACAAGGGCGGCAATCAGAACAAAGGGCGTTTTCATGACCCGATAGTGTAACATATCCACGGCGCAGGAAAACCGCAGATTTCGCAGATTGGGGCAGATTGGGGGCCGGCTGCCGCCGGCAGGACGCAAAAGAAGAAGCTTGACGGTTTGGAGACTTGGAAGCTTGCTTGGCGGCCCACCGGTCGCCCGCGTGCGGGCGCACGCTTGGGCGGGGAAGTCTGGAGCCGGCGGTGGGATTCGGACCCACGACCCACTGATTACAAATCAGTAGCTCTACCACTGAGCTACACCGGCGGGACAGCCGTATAGTGTGCCACAAGCGGGGGCTTGGGCGCAAGCCTTTTTTGTCAGAAGCCGGGGTCTTCCTGGAGGTAGGGGTTGGCGCGGCGCTCGTGCTCCATGGTGGTGGCGGGGCCGTGGCCGGGGAGCAGGGTGGTCTCCGGGGCAAGCTCGGCGACTAGACGCTTGAGGGATTCATTGAGCGTGGCGTAGGAGCCGCCGGGGAGATCGGTGCGGCCGATGGACTCCTGGAAGATGGTGTCGCCGGTGAAGCAGAGCGGCGCGGGGACGTCCTTTTCGATGAGGATGCACTGGCCGCCGGGGGTGTGGCCGGGGGTCGGGATGAGACGCGCCTCGATGCCGCCGCACGCCCACGTCTCGCCGGCCTCGACAAGGCTCGCGGGCTCATGCTGGTGGACGTAGAAGGGCGGATATTGGTTC
>DVOR01000114.1 GCA_018713405.1 Candidatus Spyradenecus faecavium
GGGGATGGGGTGGGGGTGGCTCTGTGTCCAGAGGGGTTACCCAAGGCGGCGCCGGGGGTGGATTCGCGGTGAGGGGCGGTGCGCCGTATGTGGTACAATGAAGGCATGTTTGAGCTGGCCCCGAGGTTGAGGACGTTCGTGGCGGCGGCGGAGACGGGGAGTTTCGCGCAGGCCGCGGAGCGGGTCTTCGCGCCGCGCGACCTTTACGGCGAGACGCTCCTGATCGTCAAGCGCGGTTACCTGCGGGAGATGGACGCCCTGCGCGACGATTTGGAGGCCCACCACCCGAGGATCCGGCTGGAGGATTTCGCCTTCCACTCGACGGAGGTCTTCAACCAGTGCGAGAACGGCGGCAAACTTTTGGTGGCAATCAAGGAGTGGCAGGACGTCCACCCCCTGATGCGGGTGTTGCCGGTGCGGTGGGGGCACACGATTCCCTTTGGGCTGCTCCATTCGCCCACGCCCTCGCCGCGGGTGCAGGCGTGCATCGACGCCATCTGCCGGGCGTATCAACCGCAGGTTGACGCCCCCTGACAAATCAAGACTTCCGGCCCGCGCCGTGATGGCGTATCCTGTGGATGTTCTTTCAGAAAGGAGTCCACATGGAATACGTCACGTTGAGCAATGGGGTCCGGATGCCGCGTCTGGGCTATGGTGTCTATCAGGTTTCCCCGGACGAGGCGGAACGGTGCGTGCGCGACGCCATCGCGGTGGGGTACCGTGCCATCGACACGGCGCAGAGTTACTATAATGAGGAGGGCGTGGGGGCGGCCATCGCCGGGTGCGGCGTGCCGCGCGGCGACCTCTTCGTCACCACCAAGATCTGGATCTCCACCGCGGGCGAGGCCAAGACGGCGGCCTCCATCGACGCCTCGCTGCGGAAGCTGCGGAGCGACTACATCGACCTGCTCCTCATCCTTCAGCCCTTCGGCGACTACTATGGGGCTTGGCGGGCGATGGAGCAGGCGTTGAAGGCCGGCAAGGTGCGCGCCATCGGCGTCTCCAACTTCTATCCCGACCGCCTCATCGACCTGTGCCGCAACGTGGAGGTCGTGCCGATGGTCAACCAGGTGGAGACGCACCTCTTCCAGCAGCAGCGCGCGGCCCACGCCATCATGGACAAGTACGGCGTGCGGCATGAGTCGTGGGGGCCCTTCGCCGAGGGGCGCAAGGATTTCTTCAAGACGCCCGAGCTGGCCGAGATCGGGCAGGCGCACGGCAAGAGCCCCGCGCAGGTGGCGCTCCGCTTCCTCATCCAGAGCGACGTCATCGTCATCCCGAAGTCCACCCACCGCGAGCGCATGAAGCAGAATCTGGACGTCTTCGACTTCGCGCTGAGCGAGGCGGAGATGGAGCGTCTCCGGGCGCTCGATGAGGGACAAAGCCTCTTCTTTTCCCACTACGACCCCGCCACGGTGGAGTTCATCCTCGACTACGCAAAGGGCAAGCACGTCTAAAGGAGCACCGACATGAAGAAACGGACATTGGGCAAGGCCTCCCCGCTTGAGGTCTCGGAAATCGGCCTTGGGTGCATGGGCATGAGCCACGGCTACGGCCCAGCCCGCGACCCCGCGGAGATGACCAAGGTGATCCACGCCGCCGTCGAGCGCGGGGTCACCTTCTTCGACACCGCAGAGTGCTACGGGCCCTTCACCAACGAGGCGCTCGTGGGCCAGGCGCTCGCGCCGTTCAAGGGGAAGGTCGTCATCGCCACGAAGTTCGGCATCACCATCCAGGGCGGGACGCCGGGGGCGCGCAGGTCGTGGACGGCCGCCCGGAGGTCATCCGCCGCTCGGTCGAGGGTTCGCTCAAGCGGCTGGGCGTCGAGGCCATCGACCTCTACTACCAGCACCGCGTGGACCCGAAGGTGCCGCCGGAGGAGGTCGCAGGGGTCGTCTCCGAGCTCATCCGCGAGGGCAAGGTGCGCCACTGGGGCCTGAGCGAGGCCGGCGTGGAGACAATCCGCCGCGCCCACGCCGTCTGCCCGCTCACCGCCATCCAGAGCGAGTATTCGATGATGTGGCGCGAGCCCGAGCGGGCGCTCCTCTCGACGCTGGAGGAGCTGGGCATCGGGCTGGTGCCCTTCTCGCCGCTCGGCAAGGGCTTCCTCACCGCCACCATCGGCAAGGAGGCCACCTTCGCCAAGGACGACTTCCGCAGCGTGGTGCCGCGTTTCGCCCCGGAGAACTTGGCCGCGAACCAAAGCCTCGCCGAGCTGGTCCGCCGTTTGGCCGCCAAGAAGGGATGCACACCCGCGCAGATTGCCTTGGCCTGGGTGCTCGCCCAGAGGCCGTGGATCATCCCCATCCCCGGCACGCGGCGGATCGACCGTTTGGAGGAGAATCTCGGCGCCGCAGACGTCACCCTCACGCCCGCCGACCTGGACGAGATCCGCGCCGCGCTCGACGCCCAGCCCATCGCCGGCGACCGTTACCCGCCCACCCTCGCGGCCCGCGTGGGCAAGTAAAGAGGCCGCCCATGAAGCAGTGGCTTTTGATGTTGGCATTGCTGGCCGCGCTCTCCCTTCCCCTGGCCGCCGTGGCCGGGGAGGGACCCTTCGGGATTGGGCGGGACGACCCCGCGTTGGCCGTCATCCTCGAGCGCTTCGGTCAAGATTTGGAGGCGCAGACCCCGGCGTTGGGCACCCGCACCCGTGACCGCGTGGCCCTGGCCGCGCTCATCGCCGTGAACGCGCCGACGTCCTCCTCGTGGGTTCGCCGAACTGGTGGGGCACCATCGCGCCGCCCGTGGAGACCTTCCTGCGCACGGTGCCGCTGAAGGGCAAGCTGGTCGTTCCCTTCTTCACGCACGGCGGCGGCGGGATGCAACGCTGCGAGTCCACCGTCCGGGCCATCGGCGAGGCCGCCGGCGCCCGTCTGCTCCCGGCCCGGGCCTTCCCCGGCGGCGACGCCACGGAGGCGGAGGTCGCGGCTTGGGCCAAGGGACTCGACCTCTCCGCCGACCCGCTGGCCTTCGCCGACGTGCCGCGCGGCGCGTTCCCGCTCGGCCAACCCAACGTCGCCAACGCCCAATGGTTCTCGGGCCGCTCCTGGGTCGCGCCGCTCACGGGCTTGGCGGACTTGAACTGCCCCATCGCCAACGTCACCTTCGAGCCCGGTTGCCGCAACAACTGGCACCGCCACA
>DVOR01000115.1 GCA_018713405.1 Candidatus Spyradenecus faecavium
GGTTTGGCGAGAGAACAGAGAACGGAGAACAGAGCGTGCAGGCGCGAAGCGCCAAACCTTCCCCGGCTACAGAACGCGCGCAAGCGCGCGACGGGCAAACCTTTCCACAAGCCTCTCTTTGTCGCCCCGCAGGGGCGCTCTGTTCTCTGGGGCGGCAACGCCGCCCCTTGTGCTATACTGTCGTCAGTGAACCAGGAGGTTTGACATGAGCGAAAACGAGACGCAGGCCGTGCGGCGGGTGACCGTCCAAGGCATGATGTGCGACCATTGCCGCGGCGCGGTGCGGCGGCTGTTGGAGGGTTATCCCGGCGTGGCGAAGGTGGAGCAGGCGGGGCCTGACGCCTTTGACGTGACGGGGCCGTTGCCGGAGTCGCTGGCGGCGGACATCGCGGACCTGGGCTACACCCTCGCGCCGTGACGCGCCTGGCCGTCATCGCGAACGGGGTGCCGCCGGAGTCCCCGGGGGAGCGCGCGGCCTTGGCGGCGTGCGACGGGTGCGTCTGCTGCGACCGTCTGCCGCCGGCGGGTGCGCCGCCCCTGGCGCAGGTGGTGGGCGACGGCGACTCGCTGCGCGGGGCCGTGCCCGAAAGCCTGCTCCACCGCGAGTCGGAGCAGGAGACCTGCGACCTGGCGAAGGCGATTCGCTGGTGCCGCCGCCACGCGCCGGGGGCGCGGCTGGATTACTTCGCGGTGCTGGGCCGGCGCATGGACCACACGTTGGCGAACCTGGCGCACGTCTACGAGACGGCGGCCGAGGCCTCCGTCTTCGGGAACGATGGGCGCTTCGACCTCTTCCCGGCGGGGGAGCACGCGCTGGCCCTGCGGCCGGGGGGCGCGGTGTCGCTGATCTCCCTGCGGCCGCAGCGGGTGACGGCCCGCGGCCTGGCCTGGCCGGTTGAAGACCTGCCGCTGGCGTCGCTCTGGAGGGCCACGCTCAACCGCGCCGTGGACCCCCTCCTGCGCCTCCGCTGCGAGGCGCCGATCTTCGTTTACCGTCCGTGGGACGGCTGTTGAACCTTGGAGCGTGCCATGAAACGCCTTGCCTCTCTCCTCGCCCTTGCCGCGCTCGCGCTCGCGGGTTGCTCGCCCTATTGGTACCGCGCGCCGGAGCAGTTCGTGGTGGAGGAGTCGCGCCTGAACTGGGTGCAGATCTACTACCAGGAGTCGCCGACGGCGCCGCGCGTGCGTTGCGACATGCGCAACGACGGCCAGATCACCATCCTCGAAGGGATGTCCGTGACCGTGGGCGACGACTTCAACATCGACTATCGTGACCCGGCCTTCGGGGACGTGCGGAAGTACTATTACCAGATGGACCCCGCGCTCTTCCGCCAGACGCTCCAGTTGCTGGTGGACACGGGCCTCTTCGTGGTCGAGGGCGAGCCCGAGGAGGACACGCCGCTCTACCCGAAGGTGATGATCAAGGCGAACGTGAACCACAAGAAGATCGACAAGTTCACGTACGACGAGGCGCTGCAGAACGAGATCCGCATCCAGCTCTTCCAGTACAAGATGTCCGGGCGGCTGAACTGACGCGCCCGCGCCCCGGCCCCGCCGTGAAGGCCTACCTCGTCAACCTCGACCGTTCCCCCGACCGCCTGGCCGCGGCCGACGCGCAGCTCCGCGCCGCGGGCGTGGCCTACGAGCGCGTGCCGGCGGTGGACGGGCGCGCGCTGGGCGCGGCGGAACGGCGGCGGGCCGCGAACCGTCTGCGCTTCCGCCTGATCTACGGCGCGTGGCCCGACGCGGGGACGATCGGCTGCGCGCTGTCGCACCAGGCCGTTTACGCGCGGATGGACGCGGCGGGCGTGCCGCTGGCGCTGGTCTTCGAGGACGACGTGGCGATCCCCGACCCCGGGCGCTTCCGCGAGACCGTGGAGGCCGTGGCGCGGATGGACGACCCCGCCGTGCCGACGGCCTGGCGGCTGGAGCGCCGGCCCCAGGACCCGCCCGACGGTGACGGGGGCTTCCGCCCCGCCGTGCACGGGACGTGCGGCACGTGCGCCTACGCCATCAACCTGGCGGGGGCACGGCTGCTGATGCGGCTCAACGAGGCGCCGATCGTGGCGCTGGCCGACGATTGGGCGCGCTTCGCGCGGCTGGGGCTCCGGGCGCTGACGGCCTGTCGGGCGCCGTGCCGGGAGAGCGGGGCGGCCTCGACCATCGGCGGGGCGTCGCGGCGGCGGCCGGCCTGGCGCGTGGCGGCGTGGCGCCTCCTGCGGGCCCTCGGGCGGGCGGTGGACGCCTGCCTGATCCCGCTGACGGGCCGCTGAGGGCCGTTTGTGTTATAGTGGGGGTATGAAGGCCTATCTCATCAACCTCGACCGTTCGCCCGACCGCCTGGCCGAGGCCGACGCGCAGCTCCGCGCCGCGGGCGTGGACTACGAGCGGGTGTCGGCGATCGACGGGCGCGCGCTGGGCTGGGCCGGCCTGCGCGGGCGGGTCTCGCGCTTCCGCTTCGCGTTGGTGCACGGGCGCGGGCCGTCGCCGGGGATGGCGGCGAGCACGCTGTCGCACCACGAGGCGTTCCGGCGGCTGTTGGCCTCGGGCGAGGGCGCGGCCCTTGTCTTCGAGGACGACGTGCGGCTCGACCCCGCCCGCTTCCGCCGCGCGCTGGCGCTGGTGGAGGCACGGCTCGACC
>DVOR01000018.1 GCA_018713405.1 Candidatus Spyradenecus faecavium
GGATTACCTCACCGTCTCGGGCGGCGGCACCTTCTCCGGTCCGCTGACGGTCGACAGCGTCACGGGCAATGGGACGCTGAAGATTGGTCAGGGCGCAACGGTCACGACGCTCTATGCCTATAACGGGACGATTGAGGGGACGGGAATGATTGGCACCTTCACGGGCGACCTGGGCGACGTGACGCTCGGCGGCGACTGGCTCACGGGCGCGGGCAAGACCTTGGCCGACGTGGTGGACAAGGCGCAGAACTATCACGGTACGCTTGGCTTCACCGCCGGCACGGCGGAGACCCACAAGGTCATCGACTTCGCCTCCGTGGCGAAGCTGACGGAGCTGCCCGGCGCCTTCCGCGTGAACGACTATCAGAATATCACCATGCGTCTGGACCAGTACATCGACGCGACCGTCCGCTGGCCTTCGCCGGCCACGGGTGTGACGCTGACGCTCATCGAGTCCGGCGCCTATGGCGGCGAGGCGGAGATTCCCGTCGTGCCCACGGGCGTCACCTTCGCCTTCCAATACTATGATGCGGCGGGTCAGTTGCAGACGCGTCCCGAGGCGGACTACCAGCTCGAGCCCTCCGAGGACGGCGTCAGCGACGAACTGACCTGGGAGAACGCCGTCTTCACCGGCCAGGGCGCCTGGATCGACGTGGAGTTCGACAAAGTCGGCGAAAGCTACACCTCGGCCAACACGGGTTGGTTCAACCTCGGCGAGCAGAATGGTTGCTTGGTGGGTTTGCCCAACGCGAATGACAACCCCAATGAGCCGGAGTTCGCCGACTATGGCAAGGTGACCACGGATTCTTCCCGCTTCACGGTGATGGGGCACCCCGTCTCGGGCGGTATGAAATTGGGTTATCGCCCCTACGTCGACCCGAGCGCGCTGAAATCCTTCCCCGAGGAGTGGAGCCTGGCCGTGCGCATGACCGCGCCCAAGAAGTCGAACGCCTGTATGCTGGCCATCGGCAACAACTATGACGCCAACACCGCCTCGGACAAGACCTACGCGCTTGTCTTCGCCACGGGCGAGGTGGAGACGGACGGCACCGAAATCGTCCTCTGGAAGTTCGATGGCCGCTCGACGGGGAACGGCGCCGACCTGGGCGAGAATGCCCTGCGCGAACTCTTCCGCGTGAAGGTGGCCGCCGCGCAGGACGCCCCGCACGTCTTCTCCGTGGTTTGCGACGGCGAGACGCTTAACCTTTATATGGATGGTGCGTGGCTCAACAACGTCCTCGTGCCCGACCAAATCCTCTCCGGCGGCCTGCAGGTGGGCCAGCAGCTCGGCGGCTCGGTCACCCCGGCGGACGCCCTCACCAGAGGCCAGAACGTGATGCCGGACGACGGCGGCGCGGTGGACTACATCCGCTTCTACAAGGGCGCCTTCCCCGACGCCGCGATGGTCGAGGTCGCCGACCGCACCCCCTACGTCCGCGAGAACCTCCGCTACGTCCGCTATGTGCCGTTGATGACCATGCCGGACCTCGAATTGGGGGACTACGAGAAGCCCACGGAGGCGCCCGCCGTCGAGACCTGGATTCAGGAGGATGCGTGGCTGGAGCAGACCTGGGACGGCACCAAATGGGTGAACAAAGCGCTCGTCGACCAGCCCGCCGAGGGCGCGGAGTGCCGTATCCTCGTCGACGCGGGCGATCACGCCATTCAGGTGAACGTCGAGCGCCAGGTGGAAGCCACGGCAGCGGATGGCAGCGTGACCAACGCGGGCCGCTATTTCTACTCCCCCAACCGCACCTACGCCTCCCTCGTCGTGCGGGCGCAGGACGCGGCAACCTCCGCGGCGACGCTCCGCCTCGTCCCCTACGGCGTGACCAAGCCGGAATCCGGCGACACGATGAACGCGCGACCCTGGGAGACGCAGCTCTTGGAGAGCGACTGGTTCAAGGTCCCGGAGAAATCCACCCCCGGCAACCGCACCGGCTTCCGCTACGGCACGCTCCGCTTCACCGGCGGCGTCAACGACCCCATCACCTCCGACACCGCCATCGCCGACTTCCACGGCGCGGCCTACCTGATTGACGCGGCGTCCGTCGGCGTGGACGGCATCTATGACGCGGGCGTCTGCTACCTCTCCAAATATGGCAATGTTGAACTTCTGCCGAACGGCGAATCCCCGCTCCTCAGCCGCCTGACGATGGTCGCCGGGATGTCGCTCACGCGCGGGGTGATGGACGAGGTGGCGCGGTGGCAGCTCACCGGCCCCGTCGTCGTGCAGGGCACGGCCGATTACGTCCTCGGCCACCCCGAACTGAAGACGCAGGACCCGAACAACGACCAGGCCTCCGAGGACGTGTGGGTGCCCTTTTTCACCGCCAACTCCACGTGGAAGTTCTACGACGACACCCGCGTCGAGGGCGGCGACGGCAACGCCAACGGCGCGCTGACCGGCCTCTTCGCGCGCGGTGTGCAGACCCCCGGCCGCCTCTACCTCGACTTCACCGTCGGCGACAAGTCTGCCGAGGGCAATTTCTCCGGGCAGGCGTGGTATCGTTACGGCTACGAGGCCAACCAAACCACCTCCACGCTGTCCGGGATGAAGCCGGTGCGGGCCAAACCGGAAGACTTCGACCAGGCCGTCGCCTTCCAGATCCGCCTCTCCAAGAAGACCGGCGACGTGACGCTGACCCTCGACGAGGTGCCCAAGGCCCGCGTGCAGACCTTCTATGTGGAAGAGGCCGAGGGGACGTCGGGCGACCCGCTCACCCTGGCGCTGGAGACGAAAGATGGCGTGGAGCCGCTGAAGGTGTGGCAACGCGTCATCGCCGCCGCCCGGCTGGACGTCTCGAATCACGGCAGGGGCAACGCGCTGAACCTGCGCCCCGAGGGCGAGACTTCTGCGCGGCGCACGCCCATCCACCGCGGCAACTCCACGCGCGGCACCTACGTCATTGGCAACGCGAAGGGAGACTGGGACTTCGGCGCCGAGAGTTCCGTGCCGCGCCTGGAGGTGGCCGCCGGCTGCACGCTGACCTTCACCGTTGGGCAGGACCTCCGCCGTTACGACACCACCGTGGCCGCGCAGTCGGGCGCCTACATCCATCACACTAGCAATGAGCCCTTCCTGGGGCAGGACGTCGAGCTCGCCGAGGGGGCGACCTTCGGGTTCCATGCCACCGCCGCGGAGGCCTCCGAGCGCGAAGAGGGCGTCGTCCTGGCCGGACGGCTTGTCCTGCACGGCACGGCCACCCTCCGCGCCGAGGGCGGCAGCGGCAACCGTCTGCCGCGCTTCTTCGCCGCGGGCGGCATCGTTGCCGAGCCGCTTGTGTCCGCGGAGAGCGAGGAGGGGCAGTCCGGCGCCATTGAGCTGATTGTCGATGCGGCGAAGGCGGACGCAATCTGGCGCAGTCGCACCGCCGCGCTGACGGGCGACGTGCCCTTCGGCCTGCGCAAGACCGGCCCCGGCACCGTGACCTTCGACGCCGAGACTCCGCCCAGCGTCTCCGGCTTCGTCTCCGTGGACGAAGGCACGCTCAACGTCACCGCCGCCGCGAACACCCCCATCGGCGCGCAGGGCCTCCACGTGAAGGCGGGCGCGACGCTCGCCGACAGCGGGCGCATGGTCGGCGAGGGCCGCCTTCTGGCCGCCATCCCCGGCGGGCAGACCCTCTCCGGCGGCGGCACCGTCGATGGCGTGCTGCGGCTGGAATCCGACGCCACCTACGTGGCCGCGCAGGGCGAGCACCTCACCGTCGCGGGCGGACTCTCCGTGGGCGACGGCGGCACCGCCGACCTCAACGTCACCCTGCCCACCGGCTATGCCGGCGCCGAGGCCGACACGCCCTATCTGGTCTCCGGCCGCGAGGAGCGTACCGTCCGCCGCCGCTTCAAGCCCACGCTGGACGGCGCGCGCTGGGACGCCATCGCGTGGCTTGAGGGCGGCCGGACCTACTACGCCGCCCGCGAACCCGCCCTGCCCGTGCCCGGCGACCTGCAAGAGGGCAACCAGACGGCGAACGTCTGGCACACCGGCTTCGAGTCCCTCATGGTCAACCAGTACCAGAGCCTCGGCCACGCCTACGTCGGCGCCACGCAGGGCCGCACCCGCGCCGGCACGGCCCACCTCTCGGCCTCGCAGGTCAACGACGCGCTCTATGCCTTCAGCGGCATCAGCGCCTTCCATGCCGCCGACGAGGCCGCGACCGCCGAGGGGCGCACCTACATCGACGCGCACAACTTCTATGTGGCCTATGAGTTCGGCGTCAGCCGCATGGCCTTCGCGACCATCGACAACAAGGAGCACGTGGTGGTGGAGGTGAAGGTGCAGAACGCCCTGGCCGACACCTTTGGCGAGGCCTTTGCCGAGGGCGCCGCCGCCGAGCCCGCCGCCGAGCCCGCCGCCTTCCGCTCGGGCACCACCATCACTCTCCAGGCCGTGAGGAACGGCACGGTTGAGGCCCTGCCTTCGGACATGGTCACGGAGGTCGCGAACCTGGCCGGCACCACGGGCACTTCCACCGAGGCTGATGTGCGCTACTTCGCTTTGCCCTATGAGGCGCTGCGGCAGTACTTCGACGATGCGCCCATCCTCCTCCGCCCCTCCGCCACCAACCCGGTGGAGCTGGGTGCGCAGTGAGACTTTTTGGATCACAGAGACCCACAGAGGGTTTCACAGAGGCTCACAGAGAAAGACTGCCAGAATAAGGGAACCGTGGCGCCGGCTAGCGCCTGCAGGACGAGGGGCGCGCCAGCGCCTCTCGTCTATTCTTGCTATCCAGTGTGTCATTTTGGTACACTGGAAGAAAAAGGAGGACGCAATGGTAGATTCTGGAAAGCTTGACTTGGTGGCGGCCTCCTTGCGCCACTATCGGGAGATGCACGCGCTCTCCCAGGGGGATGCCGCGGCGATTGCCGGGGTGACCAAGAACGCCTATGCACGTGCGGAGGCAGGGAAGACCGCACCGAGTGGCGAATGGGTGCTCCGCCTGTGTCGCCACTATGGCATTCCGATGTCTCGACTGTTTGAGTCGCTTGCCGTTCCGGAGGTCGCGTTTCATGAGAATCGACATGAGACGCGGCGCTTGCAGGCCTTGCAACGTGAGACCATTCGTGACGCGGTGCGTTGGGCCGAGGATTATCGATGGCTGGAGAAGACGCTTGGTGAGGAGCCGGCCGGAGGTCTCCCGGACGTGCGCGCGCTTTCTCCGAAGGATGCCGCGCGCAAGATTCGCGCCACCTTCTGGGCGGGTGGGGGGTTCACGCCGGAATCCTTCCCAAGCACGTTGGCCGCGCATGGCATCAAGGTCTATGTCCGCCGATTCCCAGACCCGGAGACCTTCGGGTTCTCTTTCTCAGACCCACGGTGTGGATGGGTGATTGCGGTGAACGGAGACCCCATTGTTCCGGCCGAGCGTAAGCTTTGGCTTGCCGCGCATGAACTCGGGCACATCCTCTTGGGAACCGCCGGAAAGCGGTATAAGAAGCAGGAGCAGGAGGAAGACGATGCCAACGATTTCGCTTCTGAGCTCCTCATGCCGGAGGCTGCCTTCGCCGCGCGCTGGGAGGATTGTGCCCATCTTCCCTACTTTGAGCGCGTGATTGCCGTTAAGCGAGACTTTCACGTTCGTGCCGACACCGTCCTCTATCGTGTCACGAAGCGCTTAGGAACCGAAGAACGTGAGCGACTCATGAGGGCGTTCAACGCGGAGGCCAAGTGGCGCGGTATGCCGAACACCCGTGAGAATGAGCCGCGTTCCCTCTACTTTGAGTTCGAGGGTGACCGTTTCAAGACACTGGCGCTTTGCGCCTGCCGGCAACGGAAGATTTCCGTCTCGCGCTTGGCTGAACTCTATGGGGAGCCCGTCCTCTCTGTCATGAAACGCTTGCGTGAGATGCCGAGGGGGGATTTTCGTGCCTGACAAAACACGCATTCTCCTCTCCGACACGAACATCCTTGACGCCCTCCTTAAGGCGGACTTGGTGGGTATTCTTGATGTTCTCGTGAAGACGCTTGGCGTCGAGCTCTGCATGATTGACCGAGTCTTTGACGAGTTGGCCGCGGAATGGGGCGAAGCGACTGCAGCGTTGCCGACCGTTGCCGTCCTTAGGACAGTCGATAATCTTTTCCTGGAGGCGGAGATCAACGCGGTGTGTGCGCGCCGGCGCGCCCTGTCCGAGACAGATGCCGCACAGCTTTGCCTCGCCAAGGCCCGAGGGATGACACTCTGGACGAACGATGGCCCACTTTATGATGCCGCGCGTGAGGACGGTCTCGAGGCGATGCGACTCTTTGGGCCGGTGATTGAGCGTGTTGCCCTTGGCGCCTTGCCGCCAAGTCTCGCCTATCGTCTCCTAGGTAGCGAACGTGCCAACAACCCATGGTTCTCGGACACTGCCGCTGCCGCTGTCGAAGCCGTGTTGAAAGATGCGGAACGTCGTGCGGTTACCCACTGATTTGCCCCCGCTTCCTCTGAAGTGGAGCTGCCCGGCTCCATTTGAAATAAGTGACGGTGCTTTTCCGAAACCCTTAAGGTCGGTGTTGAAAAAGTCCGAAGAGGGCTATCAAAACCGGCCAATGTTTTTCGTATTATTTTGTATAGTATTGACTTATATGTCATATTGTGATATACTTGGCGCATGCTTTTCGTTTCTTTTGATGAGAGGGCTTTGTATGCTTCGCAAGGATGATCAGGTGAAGGCGGTCCAGAGTTCGTTTCTGTTCCCGTTGTTGGAGGACATTTGCGACAGGAAGAATCCGTATGTGCGTCTGGCCCACGTGATTGATTGGGAGCGGCTGGTCAGGTTGGTGGAGCCATGCTTCCCGAAGGGGATCAAGGAGGGGCGGAAATCGTTGTCCCCAAGGCTGGTCATCAGCCTGCTTATGTTGAAGGCAATGAACAAGTTGAGCGACAGGGACGTGGTCGAGAAGTGGTCGACGGACGGTGCCTGGCAGTATTTCTCCGGGATGGAATATTACGAGATGAGGCGCCCTGCCGATCCGTCTTCGCTGTGCCGGTGGAGGACGCGGCTGGGGGAGGAGGTCTTGGCGCAGATTTTGGGTGAGACGGTGGATGCCGCGAGGCGGGCAAAGGCGTTGCCCAAGAAAAACCTGGAGGTCGTGGTGGTGGACACGACGGCCCAGCGGCAAAACGTGAAGCGTCCGGGCGAGGCCCATCTGGTGGCGGATGCGCACTGCGCGTTGTTGCGTCACGCGGACAGGCTCGGCATCCCGCTGCACAGGAGTTACAGGCGGGTCATGCCGCGCTTCCGCGTCGATTACGCCGACCGGATCAGCAGGCGGAAGACCTCGGATGCCGACGCCCTCCTCGCGCAGGCCAAACGCTGGCTGGGCGCGGTCGTCCAAGACATCGAGGCCGACCCGAGGCAGGCCGACCCCGCGCTCGAACGCCACCTCGAACTCGCCCACCGCGTGCTGAGCCAAACTCCGAAGACTAAGGACAAGCTCTACTCCTTCGCCCAACCGCACACCGCCGCACTCGTCAAGAACGGCACCTGTACCTTCGGCACAAAAGTCGGCCTCGTGACCACCGCGAAAGACCCCTATGTCATTGGCGTTAAAGTCTTCACGGACAATCGCTACGATGGCCGCACCCTCGACGACACCCTCCTCGCCGCCTACGTCACCACCGGCGTCATCCCCAAAGTGGCCGCCTGCGACTACGGCTACCGTGGCGCCACAATCACCCTCCCCACCCAAATCCACTGCTTCAACCGCAAACACCGCGTGCCGCCGGAACTCCTCCCCCTCAAACGCCGCCGCCCCTCCATCGAACCCATCATCGGCCACCTCAAATCCGACCACAGCCTCGGCCTCAACCGACTCTCCGGGAAGACCGGTTGCGCCATCAACGCCCTCCTCGCCGCCATCGGCTTCAACCTCCGCAAACTCAGCAGGGCCCTCGCCCTCTTTTTGCGCCGTTTTTTGGCCCACCTCCACCACCTCACCACGCCACATCCCCCTGCCTCCCCCTCTACCCTCACCCCCTCTTACGCCTAACCTACCACTTCTTCAGCACCGACCTTAAGGGTTTGCCTCGAAACCCTTAGGGTTTTGGGTCGAACCCCTTAGGGTTTGGCGAGGAAGGGTCCCTCGAAGACGCAAAGGGTGCGGGCGATCCGGCGGGGTCGATCCCCGCCGTCCACCCGCCCCTTCACGACTTACGGAAACGCCCATTTGGTTCTGCCGCGCCGCCTGGTGCGTCCCAGTCAGGCACGTCCGCAGGACGTGCCGGGGGTGCAGGGCGAACTTCGCCCTGCCGGGGCGTGGGGCAGAGCCCCACCCCCGAAGCAAGCGGGGGATTCAGGAGGCGCAGGAGCGCCCCTGCGGGGCGGCGGACGGGGCTGTCAGCCAAGCTTCCAAGCCTCCAAGCGTCCAAACTTCCCCTTTTTGCGGTGTGCGTGGCGAGGGGGGCAATCTATGGTATAATGCAGGGTCATGCGAACGAGATGGACGCTGTTTGAGGTGATGGGCATCCCGGTGCGGGCGGATCTGTCCGTGCTGGTGTTGGCCGCGTATGTGCTGTTCATGTCGGGGAGCCTGGCGGTGGGGCTCTTCCTGGCGGTGGCGTTGGCGGTCTCGATCCTGCTGCACGAGCTGGCGCACAGCGCGGTGGCGATCGCCTTCGGCGGGCAGGTGCGGGACATCACGCTGCAATTGTTGGGCGGGTGCGCGGCGATCACGCGGATGCCGCCGAAGCCGTCGCACGAGGTGCTGATGGCGGCGGCGGGGCCGATCTGCTCGTTCGCGTTGGCGGCGGCGTGCATGACGGCGGCGCGGCTCTTTCCCTCGCAGTACGTGGTGGGGCAGCTGGGGCCGTACGCGCTGACGCAGGAGGGGCCGAACGAGTGGCTGATGCTGGCCGGCGGCCTGAACCTGGGCCTGGCGCTCTTCAACCTGGTGCCGGCCTTCCCGATGGACGGCGGGCGCATCCTGCGCGCGGGCCTGCAGTGCCTGGGGCGCTCGAAGACGGCGGCCACGGAGGTGGCCGTGCGGGTGGGGCAGGGCTTCGCCATCCTGTGGGCGGCGATCTGCGTGCTGGATTTCGCGGGGGTGCGGTTCGCGGCGCCGGAGGGGTGGCCGTGGGCGCTGCAACTGATCTTCGACATCGTTTTCGGGGGCGGCGGCATCCTGCTGCTCCTCATCGCATACATGATTTGGGTCTCCGGCAAGCGCGAATTGGACTACGTGCGCTGGGAGGAGACCTACCACGGAGGCTGGAGATGAGTCTAGCGGTCGGCATCGTGGGTATGCCCAACGTGGGCAAGTCCACCCTCTTCAACGCCCTGACGCGCGCGCAGAACGCGGAGGCGGCGAACTATCCCTTCTGCACGATCGAGCCCAACAAGGCGACGGCCCCCGTGGCCGACCCGCGCGTGGAGAAGCTGGCCGAGATCTGCAAGAGCGGGCGCATCGTGCACGCGACGGTCGACTTCACCGACATCGCGGGCCTGGTGCGCGGCGCCAGCAAGGGCGAGGGCCTGGGCAACCAGTTCCTCGGCAACATCCGCGAGTGCGACGCCATCCTCGAGGTCGTCCGCTGCTTCGACAACGACGACGTGGTGCACGTGGAGGGCTCCGTCGACCCCATCCGCGACGTGGGCATCATCGAGACCGAGCTGGTGCTGGCCGACCTCCAGAGCCTGGAGAAGCGGCTCGACCGCATCAGCCGCCAGGCCCGCGCCGACAAGTCCCTGGCCAAGGAGGTCGAGGCCATGACCGCCCTGCGCGACCACCTCGACGCCGGCGAGCCCGCCCGCACCTTCGAGGCCGCCGACGCCGACGCCCTGGAGCCCACGCGCCGCGAGCTCCGCCTGCTCACCGACAAGCCCATCATCTACGTGGCCAACGTGGGCGAGGGCGACCTCGGCCAGCCCGACAACCCGCACGTCCAGGCCCTCAAGGCCCACGCCGCCGCCCACAAGTGCGACACCGTCACCATCTGCGCGGCCATGGAGGCCGACCTCGCCGGCCTCTCCGACGAGGAGCAGCGCGACTTCCTGGAATCCTACGGCCTGGAGCAGTCCGGCCTGGACGCCACCATCCGCATGGCCTACCACACCCTCGGCCTGCAGAGCTTCTTCACCGCCGGCCCGATGGAGGCCAAGGCCTGGACCATCCGCCGCGGCTGGACGGCCCCCAAGGCCGCCGGCGTCATCCACTCCGACTTCGAGCGCGGCTTCATCCGCGCCGAGGTCGTCTCCTACGACGACTTCGTCGCCCTGGGCGGCGAGGCCCACGCCCGCGAGAAAGGCCTCCTCCGCGTGGAGGGCAAGGAATACGTGATGCGCGAGGGCGACGTCGTCCACTTCCTCTTCAACGTCTGAGGTCCTTATGTCCGAACGTTACGATCTTCCCGACGGCGTGGGCAACTCCCGCGCCTGGGTGCGCACGCTCCTGGTCTGGGGGCTGCCGTTGGCCGCCTGGGCCGCCGTCATCATCGGCTGGTTCCTCTTCGCCGGCGGCGACCCCTCCACGCCCGACCCCGCGCCGCCGGAGCCGCCCCCGGCCCCCGCCGTCGGCCCCGAGGTCGCCGAGCAGGCACAGGCCGTCCAGGAGGAGGAGGCTCCCGAGCAGCCCCCCGCCACCCAGGACTACGACTTCCGCGGCGCCGTCGCCGACGCCGGCCTCCCCAACGAGGCCCTCTGCAAGACGGGCATCCTCGTCGACCCCGTCACCCGCAAGGTCCTCTGGGCCAAGAACGCCGACCGGGCCGTCCCCATCGCCTCGATGTCCAAGATGATGACCATGCTCCTCACCGAGGAGGCCATCGCCGCCGGCCGCGTCTCCCTCGACACCCCCATCAAGGTGACCGACGCGGCCTACGAGATCGGCGGCTCCCAGGTCTGGCTCGACCCGCGCGAGACCTTCCCCCTCGGCGAGCTCGTCAAGACCATCGCCATCAAGTCCGCCAACGACTCGGCCTACCTCGTCGCCGAATACCTCGGCGGGGGCGACGTCGCCGTCTTCGTCAAGGCGATGAACGACCGCGCCCAGGCCCTCGGCATGAAGAACACCCGCTTCTACGACGCCCACGGCCTCGGCGACGGCAAGGGCCACCACAACCTCTCCTCCGCACACGACCTCATCCTCCTGGCCGAGCGCCTCATCCAGTATCCCGACGTGATGCGCCTGGCCTCCACCCGCATGGACGCCTTCCGCGACGGCAAGATGCAGCTGCGCAACAGCAACAACCTCGTCTTCAACCGCGTCGCCGGCGTCGACGGCCTGAAGACCGGCTTCACCGACGAGTCGGGCTTCTGCGTCACCGTCACCTGCCTGCGCGGCGGCCGCCGCCTCATCGGCTGCGTCACCGGCTTCAAGACCTCCAAGCAGCGCGACGCCTTCTGCAAGGCGCTCCTCGATTGGGGCTACGCCCGATGACCCGCCTGCCCGCGCTCGCCCTCCTCGGCGCCCTCCTCCTCGCGGGATGCGCCTCCGGCGTCGCCGACCGCATCGCCGAGCGCCGGGCCGCCTTCGACGCCTACCCCGCCGACGTCCAGGCGCGCATCGCCCGCGGCCAGATCCGCCTGGGCGACGACCGCGACGCCGTCTGGATGGTCTACGGCGAGCCCTCCGAGCGCCTCTCCCGCACCGACGCCGCCGGCCAGACCGAGACCTGGGTCTACAAGATCCTCGGCTTCTCCGACGACGTCTACCCCACCGTCCGCCCCGTCTACCACGACTACTACGGCCGCCGCCACGGCGTCTACTACATCGACGACGCCCCCCGCTACGAGTGGAAGGAAGTCCTCCGCGTCGAGTTCACCCAGGGCCGCGTCACCGCCATCCAACAGACCGAGTGAGCCATGCACCGCCAACAGGTCTCCCCCCAAGCCATCGCCCAGGACACCCTCACCCTCGCCGGCCCCGACGCCCACCACCTCCTCCACGTCCTGCGCGTGCGCGAGGGCGATGAGGTCGGCGCCTTCGACGGCCAGGGCGCCACCCGCCTCTACGCCGTCGCCGCGCGCACGCCCGAGGCCCTCACCCTCGTCGCCAAGCAGCCCCTCTTCCGGCAGGACGTCCGCCCCGTCCGCCTCACCCTCTTCGTCTGCGTCCCCAAGGGCGAGCGCATGGAATGGCTCCTCGAGAAGGCCACCGAGCTGGGCGTCGACCGCATCGTCCCCGTCCTCAGCGCCCGCACCGTCGTCCGCCTGGACCCGCGCCAGGCCCAGGCCAAGCGCGAACGCTGGCTCCGCATCGTCCAGGCCGCCGCCCGCCAATGCGGCGCCGCCCGCCTGCCCGACCTGCTCCCCCCCACACCCTTCGCCGAGACCGCGCCCCTCATGCGCGCCTGCACCGCCCTCATCGTCGCCGCCCTCACCCCCCAGGCCAAGCCCCTCGACCCCGTCCTCGACGCCCTCGACCCCGACCGCCCCGGCCAGGACTGGGGCTGGTGGTGCGGCCCCGAAGGCGACTTCACCCCCGACGAGCTCCAAGCCATCCTCGACGCCGGCGCCACCCCCGTCACCCTCGGCCCCCTCATCCTCCGCGTCGAGACCGCCGCCCTCTACGGCCTCGCCAACCTCGGCTGCAGGAGGGAGGGCGCGGGCCCTGCCCGCACCCTCCCCCAGAGAACAGAGAACGGAGAACAGAAAACAGACCGCGCGTAAACGCGCGCGACAGCCCAACCCACGCCCAAGCCATGATGCGTCCGCCCAGTTCTGTTTCCTCCCCTTCGTGTCCCTTCGTGGTCCTTCGTGCCCTTCGTGTTTTCCCCTCCTTCCACGGTTCCCCCGCCGTCCCGCCCGTCGCCCGTTAGGGCGCTCCGTTCTCCGTTCTCCGTTTTCCGTTCTCCCCACTTCCACTTCTCCCAACGGCTCTCCCCATGACCTCCCCCCTCTTCCCCACCATCGGCATCGCCGGCATCGGCCTCATCGGTGGCTCCCTCGCCAAAGACCTCCGCACCTTCGGCCTCGCCGGCCGCATCCTCGGCTGGAACCGCACCGCCGCCCACGCCGAGCGCGCCCTTGAGCTTGGCCTCGTCGACGAAACGGTCCCCACCCTCGAGGACCTCGCCGCCCAGAGCGACCTCCTCGTCCTGGCCATGCCCGTCGACATCCTCGTCCGGCGCCTCCCCCGCCTCCTCGACGCCGCCCGCCCCGGCCAGACCCTCATCGACGTCGGCTCCACCAAGCGCGCCCTCGCCGAGGCCGTCGCCGACCACCCCAACCGCCCCCGCTACGTCGCCTGCCACCCCATGGCCGGCACCGAACGCTCCGGCCCCGACGCCGCCATCGACAACCTCTTCCGCAACCGCTTCACCCTCATCATCGACCCCGAACGCAGCGACCCCGACGCCCTCGCCAAGGTCCGCGCCCTCTGGGAACGCGTCGGCGCCGTCCTCGCCGAGATGTCCGCCCCCGAGCACGACCGCACCGCCGCCCTCCTCTCCCACATGCCCCACGTCCTGGCCTACGCCCTCGCCCGCACCATCAAGGAAGCCGAGCGCAACCAAGCCCTCAACGCCCGCTTCGCCGGCGGCGGCCTCGCCTCCATGACCCGCATCGCCCACAGCCCCATCTCCATGTGGCAACCCATCTTCCGCCAGAACAAAGGCCCCCTCCTCGACGCCGTCGACGCCTTCGCCGCCCACCTCGCCGCCTTCCGCCAAGCCATCGCCGACGACGACTCCGCCGCCCTCGAGGCCCTCATGCGCTGACCCGCCCCAC
>DVOR01000116.1 GCA_018713405.1 Candidatus Spyradenecus faecavium
CAGGGTGGGGTGGGGCGGCGGCGAAACTTTTTTTGCCGCGCGGCGACAAAAGAGCAAAAAATCTTGCGATTTTGCTTGTTGATATGCTATAATATTAAGCAATTCATCGACGGCGATGGAGTCAACCGATCAACCACACAGGAGCGTCTGTCAACCTATGGCGACGAAGAGCGCGAAGCAGAGCGACAAGAACACCGGTGACAAGAAGACTGAGGCCGCGAAGCCCGCACGGCGGGCGACGAAGCGCCAGGAGGCGGAGGGTACGGAGCCGGCGACGGCGAAGAAGCCCGCCGCCGCGCGGACGCGTCGCGCGAAGGCCGCCCCGGCGGAGTCTCTGCCGGAGGTGGATTTCCTGGCGGTGCCGATCGCGGATGAGGAGATCGGGCCTGACGCCGCGGAGCTACGGCAGATCGAGGAGGAGGACGAGGGGCCGGCGACGCTGGCGGACGCCCTTTCGCAGGAGGCCGCGAAGCCGAAGCGGAAGCGTGGGCGCAAGAGCAAGGCGGAGCAGGAGCAGGAGGAGGAGCAGCCTGAGGAGGCTGAGGCCGACGAGGTGGAGGAGCTGCTGAACAGCGAGTACGCGAACACGGAGAACGTGGGCGGCGTGCTCTATGACCGCGCGCAGCACGCGGGGGTGCTGAAGGGCACGCCCGCGCAGGAGACGCCCATCGTCGAGGACGAGGAGGCGCAGGATGACGACGACGCCGCGCTCGGCGGCTTGCGCGAGGGCTCCGGCCTGCGGGCCGTCTTCAGCAAGTCCGAGGAGGAGGCGAAGAAGGCGCGCGCGTTGGAGGACCTGGACGCGCTGGAGGTGCGTGAGGAGTGCCGCAAGCGGATGCTGCAACTGGTGGACCTCTCCGAGAAGCAGAGCGGGGTGCTCTCCCTCAAGCAGGTGAACGAGTATTTGCCCAAGGAAGTCATCAAGGACACGGAGATCGACCTCTACCTGAACCTCCTGAACATGATGAATGTGAAGGTGGTGGCGGAGGAGGACTTCGAGGACGCGATGGAGGAGCGCGAGGAGGAGGCGACGGCCGGGCGGGTGGATTACACCGACGACCCGATCCGGATGTACCTGCACCAGATGGGGCAGGTGCCGCTGCTTTCGCGCGACGACGAGGTGAAGATTTGCAAGCGCATCGAGGCCAGCGAGAAGGAGATCGTGGAGGTCTTCAACCAGCTGCCGGTGGCGCCGCGCCTTTACGCGTGGGTGCTGGAGGGGCTGGAGGTGGGGCGCGAGCGCTTCGACCGCGTGGTGTCCGACAAGTATGACGAGGGGCGCGACCACTATGTGGAGACGATGCACCCGGAGCAGGCTGTGCTGAACCAGCTGGCCGACCGCATGGCCGAGGCCTACATGGCGCGCGCGGCGGCCGACCAGAAGGACGAGGCCGCGATGGCGCAGGCGGACCGGCGGGTGGAGGCCCTCTGCCAGGAGCTGCGTGAGCGTTACGACGCGCTCAACTTCAAGCAGAAGATGCTGGAGAACATCTGCATCTACGCGGAGGATCGCTATTACAAGCCTTACACGCGGGCCTTCGAGATGCTGAAGAAGGCGAAGAAGGCCGGCAAGAGCCGCAACAAGGCCCAGCGCGTGGCCAAGGCCGAGGCCGACCTCGCCGAGGCGGAGAAGGCGTTGGGGATGCCGGCGGACCTCTTCGTGGAGAAGTTCCGGCGCCTCCGCCAGGCCCTGCACGAGGGCGCCCAGGCGCGCAAGGAGATGGTGGAGGCGAACCTGCGCCTGGTCATCTCCATCGTCAAGAAGTTCATGAACCGCGGGCTCAGCTTCCTGGACCTGATCCAGGAGGGCAACACGGGGCTGATGAAGGCCGTCGAGAAGTTCGAGTACACGCGCGGCTACAAGTTCTCCACCTACGCCACGTGGTGGATCCGCCAGGCCGCGACGCGCGCCATCGCGGACCAGGCGCGCACGATCCGCATCCCCGTGCACATGATCGAGACCATCAACAAGCTGCTGCGCGTGCAGAAGAAGCTGCTGCAGGAGTTCGGCCGCGAGCCTACCCCGGAGGAGACCGCCGAGGAGATGGGCCTGCCCGTGGAGCGCGTGCGCAGCGTCTGCCGCATGGCCCAGCAGCCCATCTCCCTGCAGAGCCCCGTCGGCGACGGCGACGACGCGCACTTCGGCGATTTCATCGAGGACAAGGGCACGGAGCGCCCGGAGGACGCCGCCGCCTTCACCCTCCTCAAGGAGCGCCTGCGCGAGGTGCTCTACTCCCTCAACCCGCGCGAGCGCGAGGTGCTCGACATGCGCTTCGGCCTCAAGGACGGCGTCGCGCGCACCCTCGAGGAGGTGGGCAAGGAGTTCAACGTCACGCGTGAGCGCATCCGCCAGATCGAGGCGAAGGCGCTGCGCAAGCTCCGCCACCCCTCGCGCATCAAGAAACTCACCGGCTTCCTCGGCGAACGCTGAGCGCCCCCCACAGACCAAGCAAGAAAGACCACCAGACACCATGAGCTTCCTCACCTCCCTGCTCGCCCGCATCGGACTCGGCAAGAAGGCCCCCACCGGACCCCAGGAGCGCGTCGAGATCTATGTCGGCAACCTGAGCTACGACATGACCGACGAGCAGCTTGAAAAGGCCTTCGCGAAGTACGGCACCGTCCGCCACGCGCGCGTCATCACCAACCGCTTCAACAACAAGAGCAAGGGCTTCGGCTTCGTCGAGATGTGCTACCGCGCCGAGGCCGAGCGGGCCATCAAGGCCCTCCACGACAAGACCGTCATGGGCCGCAAGCTGCGCGTCAACGAGGCCCGCAACGGCAAGCCCCGCCGCTGACACCCCCTTCATCCCTCAAGGAGACCCAACATGAGCACGTCCATCAAGACCAAGGACAAAACCGCCGAGAAGGTCGTCCTCCCCGGCAATCACCCCTCCGCCGAGTTCACCGCGGAGGGCCTCGCCCAAGACTTCCTCTGGAACATGCGCTTCTCCCTGGCCAAGAGCGGAGACCGCGCCACCGAGCGCGACTGCTACAAGGCCCTTGCCTACGCGGTGCGCGACCGCATCGTCGACCGCTGGATGGCCACGCAGGACGCCTACCGCGCGGCCAAGGTCCGCCGCGTCTACTACCTTTCCCTCGAGTTCCTCATCGGCCGCCTCCTCGGCAACAACGTGATCAACCTCGGCCTGGAGCAGCAGTGCCGCGAGGCCATGGACTCCCTGGGCCTGGACTGGAACCGCCTGCGCGACTACGAGATGGACGCCGGCCTCGGCAACGGCGGCCTCGGCCGCCTCGCCGCCTGCTTCATGGACTCGCTCGCCACGCTCGACCTCCCCGCCACCGGCTACGGCCTGCGCTATGACTACGGCATCTTCCGCCAGCGCATCGTCAACGGCGAGCAGCGCGAGGAGCCCGACAACTGGCTGAAGTACGGCTATCCCTGGGAGATCCAGCGCCCCGAGTACGCCTGCCTCGTCGGCTTCGGCGGCCACGTCGAGCACTACACCGGCCGCACCGGCCGCGACGAGTGGGTCTGGGTCCCCGCCCAGCAGGTCCAGGCCGTCCCCTACGACCTGCCCATCGTCGGCTACCAGGGCAAGACCGTCTCCACCCTCCGCCTCTGGAGCGCCAAGGCCACCAACGAATTCTCCCTCGACGAGTTCAACCGCGGCGACTATGTCGAGGCCGTCGAGAGCAAGGTCCTCGCCGAGAACCTCACCAAGGTCCTCTATCCCAACGACTCCACCACCGCCGGCAAGGAGCTCCGCCTCCGCCAGCAGTACCTCTTCGTCGCCGCCAGCGTCCACGACATCCTGCGCCGCTTCCGCGAGGAGGGCCACGAGTGGCGCCACCTGCCCAAGTACGTCTTCATCCAGCTCAACGACACCCACCCCACGCTCGTCATCCCCGAGCTCATGCGCATCCTCGTGGACGTCGAGGGCATCGCCTGGGACGACGCCTGGACCTACGTCCGCGCCTGCACCGGCTACACCAACCACACCGTCCTGCCCGAGGCGCTCGAGAAGTGGCCCGTTCCCCTCATGGAGCGTGTCCTCCCCCGCCACATGCAGATCATCTACGAGATCAACGCCCGCTTCCTGCAGCAGGTCGCCACCCTCTTCCCCGGCGACATCGCCCGCCTCGCCCGCATGAGCCTCATCGACGAGAGCGGCGACAAGTTCGTCCGCATGGCCAACCTCTGCCTCGTCGGCACCTCTGCCGTCAACGGCGTCGCCGCCCTCCACACCGAGATCCTCAAGAAGACCATCTTCCGGGACTTCTATGAGATCATGCCCACCCACTTCTCCAACAAGACCAACGGCATCACCCAGCGCCGCTGGCTCCTCAAGGCCAACCCCCGCCTCGCCTCCCTCATCACCGAGACCATCGGCGACGGCTGGGTCACCGACCTCAGCCAGCTCGCCAAGCTCAAGGCCAAGGTCAACGACAAGGCCTTCCTCAAGCGCTTCGCCGAGATCAAGCGCGCCAACAAGGAAATCCTCGCCAACACCATCTTCAACACCCTCGGCTTCCAGGTTTCCCCCGACGCCATCTTCGACGTCCAGGTCAAGCGCCTGCATGAGTACAAGCGCCAGCTCCTTCTGGTGCTCTACATCATCATCCTCTTCAACCGCCTCATCGAGAAGCCCGACCTTGACGTTTACCCCCGCGTCTTCATCTTCGGCGCGAAGGCCGCCCCCGGCTACTGGGTCGCCAAGCTCATCATCCGCCTCATCCACGGCGTCGCCAGCGTCGTCAACACCCATCCCCTCGTCAAGGGTCGCATCGCGGTCGCCTTCCTCCCCGACTACCGCGTCTCCCTCGCCGGCACCGAGGCCTCTGGCACCGGCAACATGAAGCTCATGCTCAACGGCGCCATCACCCTCGGCACCCTCGACGGCGCGAACGTCGAGATCGCCCAAGAGGTCGGCAAGGACAACATCGTCATCTTCGGCCTCAAGACCGAGGAAGTCGCCAAGCTCCGCCCCACCTACAACTCCAAGGCCATCTACGAGAGCAACCCCGAGATCAAGCGCGCGCTCGACATGATCCGCCGCAACGTCTTCTCTCTCATGGCCCCGGGCATCTTCGAGCCCCTCCTCCAGAACCTCCTGGACTACAACGACTACTACATGCTCCTCAAGGACCTGCCCGACTTCATCAAGGCCCAGGACCGCGTCGAGGCCCTCTACCGCGACCAAGACGCCTGGAACAAGGCCTCCCTCATGAACGTCGCCTCCGCCGGCAAGTTCTCCAGCGACCGCACCATCCAGGAATACGCCAAGGAAATCTGGCACCTCGATCCCTTCACCGTCAAGTGAGGCCTGGTGCCACACCCCCAAACAAGCCCCCGGTCCCCCGGGGGCTTTTTCGTCCCCGCCCCAGCAACGCCCGGGGAAAGTTTGGTGGACACAGCGCAACACGACGCAGGGAACCGCAGATTTCGCAGATTGGGAGCAGATTAAGGGCGTGCTACCGCACGCAGGACGCAGGAGGGGAAGTTTGGAAGCTTGGTGGCTTGGAAGCTTGGTCTCGGTGCGCCGTCCTATTCGTCCTATTGGTCCTATTTGTCCTACTGCGCCGCCTGGCACGTCCCGGATTGGCACGTCCGCAGGACGTGCCGGGGGTGCAGGGCGAACTTCGCCCTGCCGGGGCGTGGGGCAGAGCCCCACACCCCTCCAATCCCCCTTTCCATTTTCCTTTTCCTTCCCCCCTTGTGCTATACTCTTCCCCCATCCGGACACCCTGATGACAGGAGACACCCATGGACGAAGAGAACTTCTCGAAAATGGTCGCCGGGGAATGGTACAACCCCGCCCCCCTCGAACCCGAACGCCTCCGCGCGCAGACCCTCTGCGCCGACTTCAACGCCCTCCGCCCCGTGGACGAGAAGCGCCGCCGCAAACTCATGAACGACCTCTTCGGCTCCGTCGGCGAAGGCGCCTGGGTCATGCAACCCTTCCACTGCGACTACGGGCGCAACATCCAGCTCGGCCCCAAGTGCTTCCTCAACTACGGCTGCGTCATGCTCGACTGCGCCCCCATCATCCTCGGCGAACACGTCCTCGCCGGCCCCGGCTGCCACTTCTACACCGCCATCCACCCCCTCGACCCCGCCGCCCGCGCCACCGACACCGAGCGCGCCGCCCCCATCGTCATCGGCGACAACGTCTGGCTCGGCGGCCACGTCACCATCCTCCCCGGCGTCCAGATCGGCGAGAACACCGTCGTCGGCGCCGGTAGCGTCGTCACCAAAAGCCTCCCCGCCAACGTCGTCGCCGTCGGCAACCCCGCCCGCATCGTCAAGCGCCTCGACGCCTGACCGCACCACCCCCCATCCCAAATAAGTCCTTGTGCATTTCCGAAACCCTTAAGGGTTTGACCCAAAACCCTTAGGGTTTCCCCTCGAACCCCTTAGGGTTTTGCCCTCTGACCGCCCAATCGCCACTCTCTCCTTTCTGAATCCACGCCCTCCCCGAACAACACCACGCGCCCTTTTCTCGCTTTTCTAGACTTTCCTGCGTATTTGTAGGTTGACGGGAAGAACCGAAAAGAGGTATCCTATGGTCATTGCTTGGGTAGGGCGGTTAGCGCTTAGACACAAGCACGTGATGCGTCACGCATACAGTCGTTCAGCGGAACTACCACTTCCAAAAGTAGAACGAACGTATCGCGGAGGCGCGTCGGGTTATTCCCGGCGTGTCGTCCCGTATGTTTTCTACTTAGGCTGTGGTAGGCCTCCGCTGAGAACATTCGGCGAAGGCACGCTTTTGTTGTGTCTAGGCCATTTAACAGGAGAATGCAAAGATGGATGGTGTCATGAGGACGGCTTTGTGTGTCTGCCTCTGCATGCTTGCAGGCATAGGGTACACATGCGAGCATAATGGACGTACGAACAAGTGTATGATCTGTTTACGTCAAAACTATCTTAGTTATGGCAAAGAACGTGCGGCCATCACATGTGGAGAGGCTGGTTGCGCGTCCAAGACACTCGAACATCACAAGCATTGCGGTATTCACGGCTCAATCGTGACGATGTCCAAGGAATGTCCCGAATGCGCGAGGGCCGAGGCCAAGGAGCATTGGAAACAAGCGGAGCTGGCCAAACAAGAAGACAAAGCGTTTTCCAACTTGGGCATTCGGGTGCCGGAATATCGGGAGCATGTGTCCTATGCCACCAAACAGGCCAGGCTTCGAGAACTGAGGAATCGGATCAACCTCATCAATAAACGTATCGAGGACTACGAGAACCGGCTCTTCCAGCCAGGTATGAGCGGAAGTGTCATCAATCGGTTGGAAACGAAAATCTCAGAATTGGAATTCCAGCGCGACATCTACTTCCGTGCCTATGAAATGTGGGAAGCGGTGACACCGCAATGAAGAGAATGATCAGAGCCTTCCTTTGCATTTGGTGCGTCGTTGGATTGTTCCTGTGGTGTGACGCTGCGTCATTGACTCAAGCGCAGATAGGGGAAAAGGCGCTTGAAGCCGGCCTGACATGCCTTGATCGAAAGCAAGACGAGCGGGCGTTTCGCTTTTTCCAACGTGCGGCAAAGGCAGGAAACGCCCAAGGGATGCGAGCGCTTGGAATCTGTCTCTCCGAAGGGATTGGTTGCTGGTTGGACACGGCGGGCGGCACCTACTGGCTGGAACAATCCGCGTTGCACGGGGATTGCATCGCGGCCTATCTATTGGCCAAACGGTACGCCCAAACGCGCCAAAAGGTAAAGGCGCTGGATAGTCTGAAACGCGCGGTTGAGATCGCAGCGTCTCTTGGGAACCGTCAACTCCTGGTGGATTGCTCGCAACTGGCCTTGGATTTGGGGGAGGTTGAGTTTTCCAAGACCATCTTTGCGTTGTCCCAGGGCAATCCACCGGTGGCGGCAGAGCCACAGGGCGGCTCCGGGACCGCGTGGCGAATCAATGACACGGATGTCGTGACCTGCTGGCATGTCATAGAGGGGATGACGCGGTATCAGCTTTGGGTCAACGGAGAGGTGTTGCCGCTTACCGTCGTGGCGGGAGACAAGGAAGGGGATTTGGCGGTCCTTCGACTTCCCGAGGGGCGGACGTTTCCCGCCGGAGAGGCCTTGACGGTGAATCGTTCCTCGCCGGCCATCAAACGGGGAGCCTCGTGTTTCACACTGGGGTTCCCTCAACCCGGACTGCAAGGACGTGGCATCAAATACACGGAGGGAACCGTCAGCGCTCTGGAAGGATTCATGGGGGATGCGGGGACGTTCCAGGTGTCTGTCGAGATTCAGCCGGGGAATAGCGGAGGGCCTCTCTTGGATTCTTCCGGGCGGGTGATCGGTGTCATCGTCTCGACGTTGCTCAATGGGCAAAACGTCAATTATGCCATAAAAAAGGAGGTGTTGTCGCACTTCCTGATGTCCAACCAATAGTGTCCGGGGAAATTATGCGAAGACGAGTGGAAGGGTAAGTTGGATGGGGGGGATGAGTGGCGGAATGGAGGAGGATAAGGCACGTTTTTTGGTGTGAAGGGGTCGAAGAAGGAGTTCCGCAAGG
>DVOR01000117.1 GCA_018713405.1 Candidatus Spyradenecus faecavium
GGATCGTCCCCGCCGAATCGCCCGCACCGGTTGCGTCTTCGCGGAAAAGGGGCCGCCCGCAGGGTTTGCGCGGGAGGGTGGGTTTTTGGTATGGTTATGGTGCTTTCGGAGCCGTACGGACGTGAAAGAACTGCAAGCGAGCGATTTCGTCGAGGCCCTGCGCGCGAGCCATCGCGCGGGGAGGACGCCCCTTTATCTCTTCTATTCCAGCCTGTGGGACGCCTTTGTGCGCGACCCCGCGCTGATGGTGTTGCCCTTCACCGACCACCTGGTGCACCGCGGCGACGGCGTCTTCGAGACGATGAAGTGCGTGGACGGCGCGGTCTACAACCTGGAGGCCCACCTGCAGCGCCTGCAGCGCAGCGCCTACCAGATCGGCCTGGCCTTCCATCGCGGCCCGGAGGCCCTGCGCGCGAAGGTGCTCGAGGCGCTCCACGCCGCCGGCCAACGCGATTGCTCGGTGCGCGTGGTGCTCAGCCGCGGCCCCGGCGGCCTGGGCGTCTCCCCCACCGAGAGCGACGCCACGGCCCTCTACATCCTGGTCTACGCCGCGGGCCGCCCCTTCATGGAGACCCACCCGCAGGGGGCGCGCCTGCGCCTGAGCGCCGTGCCGCCGAAGCACCCCGATTTCGCCACGGCCAAGACCTGCAACTACATCCCCAACGTCCTCATGCGCATGGAGGCCGAGGCGTGGGGCGTCGATTTCACCGTCGGGGCCGACGGGCGCGGCCACATCACCGAGGGCGCGACCGAGAACGTCGGCATCGTCTCCAAGGGCGGCGCCCTCGCCTTCCCCCCGCTCGACGCCGTCCTCGCCGGCACCACCATGCTCCGCGTGGCCGAGCTCGCCCAGGGTCTGGAGGCCGAGGGCCGCCTGCACGGCGTGGTCTTCCGCCCCATCCGCGTGGAGGAGCTGGACGACGCCCGCGAGATCCTGGTGGTGGGCACCACGCTCAACGTGGCCTCCGTCACGGAGTGGGAGGGCAAGCCCGTCGGCGACGGCACCCCCGGCCCCATCGGCCGCGCGCTGGACGAACTGATTTTGAGAGACACCCGGGAGAACGCGGCCCTCCGCGTCCCCTATCTTTGACCTCACAAGGAAAGACCCATGAGCACTTACGATTCGATGCTGGACAAGGCCGTCGTCATCAATTCCCTGAAGGGCGAGGACATCTTCGCGGTCATCGCGGAGCTCGTCGACGCCCTGGTCGCGGCCGGCGCCGTCCCCGCGGACAAGCGCGAGGAGGCCAAGCAGGCCATCGTCCGCCGCGAGATGTCCGCCTCCACCGTGATGCCCGGCGGCCTGGCCCTCCCCCACGGCCGCACCGACGTGGTGCCCGAGCTGGCCTGCGCCATCGGCATCCACAAGGACGGCTTCGCCGCCGACGCCCCGGACGACGAGCCCACCCGCATCGTCATCCTCATGCTCGTGCCGCCCGCCGCCGGCTCCGGCTACGTCGCCTTCCTCGGCAGCGTCAGCCGCACGCTGATGGACCCCGAGAAGTGCGCCGCCATGACGGCCGCCACCGACCGCGCCGGCGTCCTCGCCGTCCTGCGCGCCTGAGCCACCTGAAAGGACCCCATGTTCAAGCCCGTCTCCAACCGTCCCGATTTCGCCAAGAATGAGGAGGCCGTCCTCGCCCGCTGGGCCGAGGAGGGCACCTTCGCCAAGAGCCTGGGGCAGCGCCGGGGCGCGCCCGTCTTCCGCTTCTACGACGGCCCCCCCTTCGCCACCGGCCTCCCCCACTACGGCCACCTCCTCGCAGGCGTCATCAAGGACATCGTCCCGCGCTACCAGACCATGCGCGGGCGCTACGTGGAACGGCGCTTCGGGTGGGACTGCCACGGCCTGCCCATCGAGGCCCTCGCGCAGGACGCCCTGGGCGTGAGCGGCGCCCACGAGATCCGCAAGCACGGCGTCGACGCCTTCAACGAGCAGTGCCGCTCCATGGTGCTGCGCTACGTGGCGCAGTGGCGCCAGACCGTCACGCGCATCGGCCGCTGGGTGGACTTCGACAACGACTACAAGACCATGCAGCCCGCCTTCATGGAGAGCGTCTGGTGGGCCTTCAAGCAGCTGTGGGACCAGGGCCGCATCTACAAGAGCCACCGCATCATGCCCTATTCGTGGAAACTCTCCACGCCCCTCTCCAACTTCGAGGCCGGCAGCAACTACAAGGACGTGCAGGACCCCGCCGTCACCGTGCGCTGCCGCGTCACCGAGGGCGCGCGCCCGGCCTGGGGCGGCGCGCCGGCCTACCTCCTCGTCTGGACCACCACCCCCTGGACCCTCCTCACCAACCTGGCCATCTGCGCCGGCCCCGACATCGACTACGTCGCCGCCCGCGACCAGGACGGCTCGGTCTACGTCCTCGCCGAGGCCCGCCTCAAGGCCGTCTTCGGCAAGCAACAGCCCGAGATCCTCGAGCGCATCAAGGGCACCGACCTGAAGGGCATCCGCTACGAGCCCATCTTCCCGCAGTACAAGGACAAGCCGAACGCCTTCGTCGTCCTCACCGACCCCTACGTCACCACCGAGGACGGCACCGGCCTGGTCCACAACGCCCCCGCCTACGGCGAGGACGACTTCCGCGTCTGCTCCGCCGCCGGCATCACCCTCGAGGACCCGATGGACGAGGCCTGCGCCTTCGTCGCCCCCGCCCCCGAGGCCTGGCGCGGCCGCTTCTGCAAGGATTGCGACAAGGACATCATCAGGACCCTCAAGGAAAACGGCAAGCTCGTCCACCAGGGCACCATCGTCCACTCCTACCCCTTCTGCGACCGCACCGACACGCCCCTCATCTACCGCGCCATCGACGCCTGGTACGTCCGCGTCGAGGACCTCCACGACCGCCTCGTCGCCAACAACGCCACCGTCCACTGGACGCCCGAGGCCGTCGGCGCCAACCGCTTCGGCAACTGGCTCCGCGACGCCAAGGACTGGAACATCTCCCGCAACCGCTTCTGGGGCTCCTGCCTCCCCGTCTGGGTCAACGAGGCCGACCCCGAGGACATGATCTGCGTCGGCTCCGTCGCCGAGCTCGAGGCCCTCTCCGGCCAGCAGGTGACCGACCTCCACAAGCACTTCATCGACAAGATCCTCATCCACCGCGACGGCAAGACCTACCGCCGCACCCCCGAGGTCCTCGACTGCTGGTTCGAATCCGGCTCCATGCCCTACGCCCAGCAGCACTACCCCTTCTCCGGCAAGAAGCTGGAAGACTTCTTCCCCGCCGACTTCATCGCTGAGGGCCTCGACCAGACCCGCGGCTGGTTCTACACCCTCCTCGTCCTCGGCACCCTCCTCTTCGGCAAGGCCCCCTACCGCAACGTCATCGTCAACGGCCTCATCCTCGCCGAGGACGGCAAGAAGATGTCCAAGCGCCTGCGCAACTACCCCGACCCCACCGAGGTCATCGAGAAGTTCGGCGCCGACGCCCTCCGCCTCTACCTCGTCAACTCCCCCGTCGTCCGTGCCGAGAACCTCCGCTTCTCCGAGAACGGCGTCAAGCAGGTCCTCCGCGACCTCCTCATCCCCTGGTGGAACGCCTACAGCTTCTTCGTCACCTACGCCAACGCCGACGGCTTCGACGAGCCCGACGTCGCCACCCCCGACTCCCCCCACGTCCTCGACCGCTGGATCGTCTCCTCCATGGAGACCCTCATCGCCGACGTCACCGCCGCACTCGACAACTACGACCTCCAGCGCGCCGTCCGCCCCTTCGTCGCCTTCGTCGACGACCTCACCAACTGGTACATCCGCCGCTCCCGCCGCCGCTTCTGGAAGAGCGAGGACGACGCCGACAAGCGCCACGCCTACCGCACCCTCCGCTACGTCCTCGTCCAGCTCGCCAAGGTCGCCGCCCCCTTCACCCCCTTCGTCGCCGAGCAGATCTACCGCAACCTCAAGGGCCCCAACGACCCCGAGAGCGTCCACCTCTGCGACTTCCCCACCCCCCACGCCGCCGCCCGCGACCTCCCCCTCGAGCACGACATGGCCCTCGTCCAGCGCGTCGTCAGCCTCGGCCGACAGCTCCGCACCGACGAAGACCTCAAGGTCCGCCAGCCCCTCGCCGCGCTCCGCGTCGCCTCCGCCGACAAGGCCGTCCGCGACGCCCTCCCCAAGTACGCCGACATCATCAAGGAAGAGCTCAACGTCAAGGAACTCCTCCTCTCCGCCGACGAGACCGACCTCGCCACCCTCACCCTCAAGGCCGACTTCAAGCGCCTCGGCCCCCGCTTCGGCGCACGCATGAAGGCCGCCGCCGCCGCCATCGCCAAGCTCCCCGCAGACCTCGCCGCCGCACTCGCACGCGGAGAGGCCGTCGACCTCGACCTCGACGGCGACTCCTGCCAGATCGCCCCCGCCGACGTCGTCATCCGCCGCGAGCCCCGCGAAGGCCTCGTCGTCGCCGCCGAGGACAACGTCGTCGTCGCACTCGAGACCGACCTCACCCCCGCCCTCATCGCCGAAGGCCTCGCCCGCGAATGCGTCTCCCGCGTCCAGGCCCTCCGCAAAGAGGCCGACCTCGAGGTCACCCAGCGCATCGACCTCATCGTCCGCTGCGACGACGAGCTCGCCGCCGCCCTCGCCGAATGGCAGGACTTCATCCTCGAGGAAACCCAGGGCGACGCCCTCATCTTCGGCGACCCCGCCGGCGACCCCGTCGACCTCAACGGCCACGAGGCCATCCTCGCCATCGACCCCAAGTGAGCCCCTTGCCAGTCACCCTATGAGTGATACGCCTCTCTCCTCGCTTCCCCTTGAGGTTCGGGTCCGTGATTGTCGTGCCATCAAGGACGCGACAATCGTGGTCGATGGCCTCACGGTTCTGTGCGGCCCCAATGCCTGCGGGAAAAGCACGCTCGCGAGGATTCTCCGGGACGGCGTCACGCTCTCGCTCGAATACAGGGATTGGCTGCGTGGCGGCGTAATGCGTCAAGCGCGCAACACGCTTCTCCTGCCGCTTGCCGACTGTCTTCTGCAGAGTGGCTCACAGCCTGCCGCGCTCTCTTCCCTCTCCGAATACGGGCCCTTTGTGGAACGCCTGTCCGCGCGACAAGCGAACGACGCGTTGGAGCGCATCGGCACAATCGTCACCCTCTTCCTGAACTGCTTCCCGCTCCTCAAGACGGAAGACGGGAGGCGTGCGCTCGAGGCCCTGAAAAGACGATTGAACTGTTCTTGCTCGACGCAGGAAGCGTTCAAGGTTTGGCTCAACCATCGCTTGACCGACATCAGCACAGACTTGGGCGCTGTTGAAGCCACGCCGCTCTCAAGGCAAAAAGCACGGGAGTGCGGTTGGCATTCCAGTTATCTCTGGGAAGGGGAGGCGCAAATCAGTGAGGGCGGCTCGCCGATCTTCGCCTACCAAGGCAAGCAGGTCGTTCGCGAGGGAGACTTTTTCTCCGTTAAGCGTGTGCTTTGCCTGGAGTCCCCATACAGGGATTTGCCCTCCTTCGCG
>DVOR01000118.1 GCA_018713405.1 Candidatus Spyradenecus faecavium
GTTGAGGCCGATCTGGCCGCCGCTGACGTAGAGTTCGGGGAGGGTCTCGGCGGAGGCGTCGATGAAGGTGGGGAGTCGCTTTTTCATGCCCAGGGGGGAGCAGCCGCCGTGGCGGTAGCCGGGGAGGGGGAAGAGCTTGGCGGGGGGGAGCATGGCGAGGGCCTTGACGCCGGCGGCCTTGGCGGCTTTCTTGAGGTCGAGGCGGCCGTCGGCGGGGATGACGAAGACGTAGGCCTCGTGGCGTTCGGTCTCGGTGACGAGGGTCTTGAAGACGATGGACGGGGGGATGCCGAGCTGGGCGGCGATCTCGGCGGCCTCGGCCTGGCCGTCGCGCCCGTCGAAGGTGTGCGGGGCGTAGGGGAGGCCGGCGGCCTCGAGGATGCGCTCGACGTTGGTCTTCTTGGGGGGCTTCACGGGGTTTGGCGCATGGCGCGGGCGGCGCAGAAGCGCACGAAGGCGGTGCAGGGGCGCCGGTCGTAGTACTCTTGGGTGCGCGGCTCGGGGCGGTCGCCGGGCTGCTTCTCGATGCCGGCCTGGGCGAGGAGGGCTTGGCAGGCGTGGTTGCCGAAGGCGGCGTCGAAGTCGGCGACGGCGGCCTGGGCCTCGGCGTAGAGAGCGGCCTTTTCGGCGTCGTCCATCGGCGTGGCGGGGCCGTGGCGGAGGCCGAGGACGGCGGTCATGGAGAGGACGGCGCCGCAGGTCTCGCGCAGGCCGGCGACGCCCGCGCCGAGGGCGGAGGCCAGGCGCAGGGCCGTCTCGACATCGATGTCGGCGCACTTGGGCGCGCAGGCCGCGAGGACGGCCTGCGCGCAGGTGCAGCCTTGGCGGAAGAGGCGCTCGGCCTCTTCGCCGCAGGCCTGGGCGAGGGCGTCGCTCACGCCTCGAACCCTTCGGGGCGGCGCTTCTGGATGATCTTGGCGGCGTCCTCGGCGGGGGAGATGGCGCAGGGGCCGCCGACGCAGCCACCGGGGCAGACCATGACCTCGATGATGTCGGCGGGCGCCTTCTTGGTCTTGGCGAAGACGCGCAGGAGGGCGACGTTCTTCTTGTTGAGGCCGTTGATCTTGAAGACGGTCGGCTTGGGGGTGCCTTCGGGGAGGTAGTGGGCGACGGCGTTGGCGACGCCGCCGCTGACGGCGAACTCGGCGCCATACTGCGTGCCGGCGACCTCGGGCTCGATGGGCGCCAGGTCGTCCAGCTGGATGTTGTCAGCCATGAGCCAGGCGCCGAGCTCCTCGGCGGTGATGACGTAGTCGGGGCCGCCGTGCTTGTGGGCCTCGGTGCGCTTGGCCATGCAGGGGCCGATGAAGACGGTGACGCACCCGGGGTGGTCCTTCTTGGCGCGCATCTCGGCGAAGCCCATGGGGGTGGGCGTGTCGGAGACGTAGGGCTTCATCTCGGGGAGGTGGCGCTCGACGCACTCGATCCAGGCAGGGCAGCAGCTGGTGGTCATGAAGGGGGCGCCGTGGGCCTTGCGCTCGGCCCATTCGGCGGCCTCGGCGATGGCGGTGTCGTCGCCGCCGCGGGCGACCTCGTAGACCTGGGAGAAGCCCATCTGCTTGAGGGCGGCGTAGAGCTTGCCGGGCTCGGTGGGGAAGAAGCCGTTGATGGCCGGGGCGACGAGGGCGACGACCTGCTTGCCCTTGGCGATGGCGTGGACCACGTGGGCGACCTGGTTGCTCTGCATGATGGCCGCGAAGGGGCAGGCCTTGATGCACTTGCCGCAGCGGATGCACTTCTCGTGGTCGACGGTGACGCGGCCGTCGTCGGTCTTGCCGATGGCGCCCACGGGGCAGGCGTCGGCGCAGGCCAGGGGCACCTGGATGATGGCGTGGTAACGGCAGACCTCGGCGCACTTGCCGCAGTTGACGCAGAGGTCGTGGGCGATCATCGCGCGGCCGTTGCGCACCTGAATGGCGTGGCGGGGGCAGATGTTCGTGCAGGGGCGCGCCAGGCAGCCGCGGCACATGTTCGTCACCATGATCTGCGATTCCATGCACGCCGAGCAGGCGTCAGGGAAGATGGTGAGGAAGGGGTCGGAGGCCGGCGGGTTGGTCTCGGCGTCCTCGGCGTAGCTCTTGAGCGTCTTCAGCTCGTCGGTCTCGTCCTCCACGCGGAAGCCGAGGGCGGACATGCAACGGTAGCGGAGCGCGGCGCGGTCCTTGTAGATGCAGCAGCGCGAGAAGGGCTGGCCTTTGGGGCGGATCTTGATGGGGATGCGGTCGATGTCCTCGTACTTCCCCTCCTTGACGGCCTTGATGACGTAGGCCAGCACCTCGCGGCGCAGGCGATCGGCTTCGCTGATCATCGGGATTGCCATGTCGGAGTCCTCCTGCTTATTCGCCCAATGCCGTGCGGATGGCCGTGAGCACCTTGCCCTCGTCGGCCTCGGCGATCAGCTCGCCGTTCACGCGCACGAAGGGCGCGCGGCCCAGGCGGTCGCCCTGCTGGCAGGCGCCGCTGCAGCGCATCCCCTTGACGGCGACGCGCCCTTTCCATTCCTCGGGCAGACGGTCGGCGATGCCCGCAAGCTGGGCGCCGCCCATGACGTAGCACGTGGTTCCCATACAGATTTCCACAGTGATGCGATCGGCCATTTTGCTCTCTCCGCAAACGGTTCCTGAAACAACGAAAGACTGCCCTCAGTATACCCGATTCCCCGCCAAACCGCAACCGGCGCGGCCCGCGCGGGCTCAGGGCTCGAGCGGCGCGGCCGGCAGGTCCGTGCGCAACCCCACCAGCGCGATGCCGTAGCGGTCCGCCAATTCCACCACCCGCGGGCGGTCGATCATCACCAGCCGGTTCGCCTGGAAGGCCACCGCCGAGACGCCGCACTTGTGGCAGAGCCGCACCGTGTGCTCCCCGAAGACCGGGATGTCGAAGCGCATGTCGTGCCCGGCCTTGGCGACCTTGACCATCACGGCGCCCTTGCCGCCGAGCTTCGCGCCCCGGCGCACCGTCGCGTTGGTCCCCTCGAAGGCCTCCACCGCCAGCACCATCCCCTCCTTCACCAGGAGGGTCTGGCCGATGTCCAGCCCACAGACGCCCATCGCGGCCTCGTGGCCGAAGCGGATGTCCTGCTCCTCTCGCGCGTCCGGCGCGCGCGCCGTCAGCACGCCCTCGCCGGGGATGTGCGCCCCCATGAAGCACGACGACGGGATCACCCGCACCCCGCGCGCCTCCACCTCGCGGATGAGCCGCCCGAAGATGGTGTGCGCGTTCTTCACCGGCAGCTCCGCGAGGATGCCCCGCGTGAGCGCGTCGAACCGCGTCCGGAAGAGCGCCAACGGCGTGATCTGCCCCACCAGCATCATGTGGCGCACCCCGCACCCCTCCAGCCAGTCCAGCGCGTGCCCCAGCTCCCCTGCGCCGAAGACCACCGACTCGTCGGCCGCGCGGAGCACCCGCCGCTCCGCCATCCCCCGCACGCCCACGACGATGATGCGCCGCACGCCCGCCGCGCGGGCGCCGGCCAGCGCGCACGCGGGGTAATCCCCGCGCCCGGCCAAAATCACCAATGAGTCTGGGATCATCGGGCGCCGGCCTCAATCCTCGAAGACCAGCAGCACCTCGCCGTCCGCCACGCGGCGGTTCGCGCGCGCCAGCTGCTCCACGTAGTAGGGCGACCGCTCCAGGCGGTCGATGGAGCGCTTGGTCTCCATGATCTGCCGCTGCAGGTCGTCCACCTGCTCGCGCAGCCCGTCGCGCTGGGAGCGTGCGGCCTGCCACTGACGGTATGCCGGCACCAGACAACGCACCGCGGCCAGGAGGCTCACTCCCGTCGCAATCGTCATGAAGGCAAAGGCCATCCGCCGCAACAAATCCTGCATTTCCCGCTCCTTTAATCCAAATAATAACACAATCCCTCCCCGCGTTTCAACGCCTTTCTGCCGGGATTGCCCGGGTGCGCCCCGCCCCGTGCCGACGTTTTGCCTTGCGGGCGGGAATGTGGTAGACTATACCCTATCGTTTCAACTACAAAGGATTGCTTATGGCGAGTGACGACGCGATTGAGGTCAACGGCGTGGTGGTCAAGGTGCTGCCTGCCACGATGTACCGTGTGCGGCTGGAGAACGGCCACGAGGTGTTGGCCCATATCTCCGGCAAGATGCGCAAGTTCTTCATCAAGATCGCGACCGGCGACAAGGTGACGCTCGAAATCTCCCCCTACGACCTCACCAAGGGCCGCATCATCTACCGCCACAAGGCCTGACCTTGCGGGCGCATCGCCTCCTTCTCTCCCTGGTCTTCTGCCTCCTGGCCCTCTGCCTTTGGGCGGCGGACATCGCGGTCGTCTACCCCGTCGCCTCCGTCGCGCCGGGCGAGCGCGCCTACGCCAAGGCCCTCGCCGGCCACGTCCGCCGGTGGTACGCCGAGTCCGGCGTCGAGGCCGACCTGGTGGCGGACGACGCCTTCCGCGGCGGCGGCCACCGCGTCGCCATCCTCGTCGACTGCTACACGCCGACCCCCGCGCTCCTGACGCAGGTGCGCCGCGGGCTGGGCGCCGGCACGCGCTTCGTGGTCTGCTACTCGGGCTCCGACGCGCTCGCCCGCCTCTTCGGCCTGCGCGCCGTGGGCTACCGCGCCGACGGCCCCCGCCGCGCGATGGACTTCCTCCCCGGCCGCCCCAAGGGCGCCCCCGCCCGCATCGCCCAGACCAGCGCCAACCGCTTCGAGGTCCGCCCCGCCACAACCGGCGCCGCCGAGCCCCTGGCCTGGTGGGTCGACGACGCCGGGCGCCGCGCGGGCGTCGCCTGGTGGCGCACCCCCGAGGGCCACTGCTGGATGACCCACATCCTCACCGGCGACGGCGACGAGGACGGCAAGCGCCGACTGCTCCTGGCCCTCGCCGCCGAGAAGGTCCCCGGCCTCTGGGCCGCCGCCGCCCGCCGCGTCCTGACCGACGCCGAGGCCCGGCTCCCCGACCTCCGCGCCCGCATCCGCGCCCTCCCCGAAGCCTCCCCCCGCCGCGCCGAGACCCAGCGCGCCCTGGCCCTGCTCGAGGCCCAGCGCGTCGCCGCCCGGGACGCCCTCCGCACGGGCGGCGCGGCGGCCTACCAGGCGGCCTGCGACCTCCGCGCCCTCGCCGCCCGCGTCTACGCCCGCACCTTTGTCGCCCGCCCCGGCGAGACCGTCGGCGTGTGGGACCACTTCGCCCTCGGCCTCTGGCCCGGCGACTGGGACCGCACCGCCCGCGACCTCGCCGCCGCCGGCGTCACCGACGTCTACGTCAACGTCGCCGGCGCGGCCTTCGCCCTCTACCCCTCGCGCGTCCTGCCGCGGAAGGGCGAGGCCGACCGCCTGGCCGAGGCCCTCGCCGCCTGCCGCCGCCACGGCCTGCGCCTCCACGCCTGGATCCTCTGCTTCTCCTGCGAGCGCGCCGCAAGCCCCGCCGCCGTCGCCGACCTCCGCCGCCGCGGCTGGACGCTGCAGGACGCCGCCGGCAAGGACCTCGGCTGGCTCGACCCCACCCACCCCGCCGTCCGCGCCCGCCTCCTCGACGCCGTGAAGGAGATCGCCACGCGCTACGACGTCGACGGCATCCACCTCGACTTCATCCGCTTCCCCGGCCTGCCCCAGAGCCTCGGCCCGCGCACCCGCGCCCGCTTCGAGGCCGCCTGCGGCCAAGCCCCCGGCTGGCCCGCCTGCGTCACCGACCCGCGCGGCGCGCGCCGCGCCGACTTCCTCCGCTGGCGCGCCGGCCAGATCGAGGCCGCCGTCCGCGACGTCCGCGCCTGGCTCCGCGCCGAAAAGCCCGGCGTCGCCCTCTCCGCCGCCGTCTACGGCAAGTATCCCGCCTGCCGCGACAGCGTGGGCCAGGATTGGCTGGGCTGGCTCCGCCAAGGCCTCCTCGACGCCGCCCTCCCCATGAACTACACCGAGGACGAGACCCGCCTGCGCGACTGGCTGGCCGTGCAGACCGCCGACCCCGCCCTCGCCCGGCGCGTCGTCAGCGGCGTGGGCGTCACCGCCGCCGAAAGCACCCTCACCC
>DVOR01000119.1 GCA_018713405.1 Candidatus Spyradenecus faecavium
GTCAGGCAGATCGGTGACGGCGCCGGCGGCGTCCAACAGGAAGGCGTCGCCCGTCGGACCCGCGGCGGTGACGCCGCCCACGCAGAGGAGCGCGGGCTTGGGGGCCACCGCGCTGCCGGCGTTGACGACCCAGGCGCCGCCCTCGGCCGTGCCCTGCGGCAGAGCCTTGTCCAGCACCGTCCAGGTCTTGGCCTTGGTGTCGTAGACCGAGATGGTCGCGGAGTAGGCCTTCACGCCGTCCGTGAAGGTCGAGCCGCCCGCCACGACGAGCTTGTCGCCGAGCAGGCCCGCGAAGGGACGCGCCACGGCCGTCGGCGCCGCCGGGACGCCCCCGTCCCACTTCAGGGTCATGGGGTTGGCGCACAGCACGCCTGCCACGAACGCGGCAAGCACCGTCAGGGTTCCACGAAGACGCATGGTCTCACTCCAATCAGCCAAGCGGGATGCGCTCGAACAACGCACGCGGCATCAGCCGCATCAAAACACCGATCCAGCGCCAACGGGGCGTCACGTACGCCACGCGCCGTCCGCGCTCCAATGCCCTTAGTATACAAAACGCGGCCTCGCTTGTCGAGCACTTCCAAAAGTCCGAGGCCTTCCCCATCTCCGTGTCCACGAAGCCGGGCAACAGCGTGACGTAGCGGCACCGGAAGCCGCCATGCCGCGCCAGGCGGCGGTAGCCCTCCAGCGCGGTGATCATGTAGGCCTTGGAGGCGGAGTAGCCGTTTGTGCGCTCCAGCCCCCGCAGACCCGCCACGCTGGCCGTCGCCGCGAAGGTCTCGCACCGGGTGAGCGCCCACTGCGCCACCCGCTCGAAGGCGAGCACGTTCAGGCGCAGGGTCTGCTCGGTCAGCGCCCAGTCGGGCGTCTCGGAACGCTGGCCGAAGCCGGCGTTGAAGACCACCGTGTCCGCGCCCACCGCTTCGATTTTCCCCAGCGCGTCCGGCGCCGTCGCGTCCAACTCCAGCGTCTCCCCGCCGATTTCCGCGAGCAGGTTCACCCGCCGCCCCGCGGCCACGGCCTCATAACCCCGGGCCCGCGCGGCCTCCACCAACGCCCGCCCGATCCCCGAGGTCGCCCCGATCACCAACATCCGTCGCATCGTTCCTGCTCCATCGCTTCACTCCCCCATACGATACCATAAGCGGCGGACGCGCCGCGCCCGCCGCTTCGCACCTGTGCGCCAAAGGCGGCGCGGTCAAATCTCGACGAGGCGGTAGGCACGCGAGCCGAGGCCCAGCTCCGCCGCGTGCTCCACCGTGTGGATGCCCTGGCGGCTCTCCATGCGCTCGATCAGGTCCGCGCCGTCCGGGGCGGCGTAGACGAGGTCGACGCACGCTTGGTCGAGGGCCACGGGGTCGAGCGAGGCGAGGATGCCGATGTCCTTCATCGTCGGGGCGCTCGGCGAGCTGTCGCAGTCGCAGTCCACGGAGAGGTTGTTCATCACGTTGACGAAGGCCATCGCGCCGGGGCGCGCGTTGCAGACGGCGGTCGCGGCCTCGGCCATCGCCTCCAGGAAGGCGCGCTGCTCGCCGCCCAGCCACGAGGTCTCGCTCTTGCCGCCGGAGTGGATGTAGCACTTGCCGGAGCGGGAGGCGAAGCCGATGGAGAGGTTCTTCAGCGCACCGCCGAAGCCGCCCATCGCATGGCCCTTGAAGTGCGACAGCACGAGGTAGGACGCGTAGTCGCGGAAGTTCGCGCCCACGATGTCCTTCTTCAGGCGCACGGCACCCTTCGGGGCGGGCAGCTCCATCGTGGCGACGCCGTCCTGGATGTCGACCGTCGCGATGTCGCACCAGCCGTGCTCGAGCGCGGCGCGGATATGGTCGTGCAGGTTGCCGCGGCGCCCGCCGTAGGCCGTGTTGCACTCCACGATGTTCGCGCGCAGGCCCTGCACCAGGCCCTTCACCAGCTGCGGGTTGAGGAAGTGGTGGCCGCCGGGCTCGCCGGTGGAGACCTTCACGCCCACCTTGCCCGGGAGCGTCGCCCCCAGCGCCTCGAAGGCCCACTGCAGCCCCGCCGACGAGAGGTCGCGCGTGAAGTAGACCGCCGGGCCGCTCTCGCCCGCCCAGGACTTCGGTTTGGCGGGGGCCGCGAAGGCCGTCCCGAACGCGCCGGTCGCCATCGCGCCGGCCGCAACCGTCAGAAACGCTCTCCTGTTCATGATAGTCTCCTTTCTTGAATACCCAATAGCATATCCCCTGGAGCGGACACCAGGTCAAGCCCTATTTTTTGCCCTCGCCGTTCCGCAGGTGCGTGCGCTCCCAGACGGCGCACCGCTCCTCGTAGGTGGCGATCTTGGCGTCGAGCTTCTCCAGCACGGAGCGCAACGTCTCCAGGCGCTTGGCCAGGAGCGCGCGCTGACGCACCAGGATGTCCTTGCGCTCGCCGAGCGAGGCGTCGCCCTTGCGGAAGAGCGAGACGTAGCGGGCAAGCGCGCTCACCGGGAGCCCCGCGCTGCGCATATGCCGGATGAAGGTGACCCAATTGACGTCCGTCTCGGCGTAATCGCGGATGCCGCCGGCGGTGCGCCGCACGTGCGGGATGAGCCCGACGCGCTCATAATAGCGCAGGGTGTCGGGCGTGACGTTGCAACGTTTGCAGACTTCGGCGATGGTCATGGGGGAAATCCTTTCGATGGTCCTTACTGTACCACTTAGTCCGCACTCCAGGTCAAGCGCAAAGACGGCGCTCCCCCCTAGGGGCCCCGCCGGCCAAACCCTTAAGGGTTTCACCCAAAACCCTTAGGGTTTCGCCACGAACCCCTTAGGGTTTCGGGTCGGACCCCTTAGGGTTTGGCGGGGCGGGGGCGGGGGGCCGCTTGACGGGAGGGGTGGGATTCGGTAGGATAGTGTCGCTTTGTTTCTTTATGCCGTGAGGTACGCGTTCAGTAGTTCGCTGTCGAGTCTCGTTTGCAGGCCAACGCGGGCGTCCCAGGGGGATGCCGGCGCGGGTGGCCGTGCCTATGCGGCGTCTTTGGAGAAGATATGGGAAGCGAGCTCTTCCTGTTGATTTTGGTGCAAGTGGCGCTGATCCTGGCGAACGCGGTCTTCGCGTGCCTGGAGATCGCGGTCATCGCGATGAAGGACAGGCGACTGGGCCTGTTGGAGAGGACGGGGAACCGCCGGGCGAAGCGGCTGGCGAAGCTGACGGCGCAGCCGGCGAAGTTCCTGGCGACGATCCAGGTGGCGATCACGCTCTCGGGCTTCCTGGGCAGTGCCTTCGCGGCGGAGAACTTCTCGGAGCTCTTGGCCGAGCCGTTGCAGGCGTGGCTGGGCGGCTCGCCGAAGATGTGGAACTCGATCTCCATCGTCCTTATCACGCTGGTGCTGTCCTACCTGACGTTGGTCTTCGGCGAGCTGGTGCCCAAGCGGGTGGCGATGCGCAAGGCCGAGCCGATCGCGCTGGGGATGTCGGGGCTGGTCTGCACGATCGCCAAGCTCTTCGCGCCGATCGTGTGGCTGCTGACGGTCTCGACGAACGGCGTGCTGCGGATGTTGGGCATCGACCCCACGAAGGAGGACCACTCCATCAGCGAGGAAGAGATCCGCATGACGGTGGACGTGGGCTGCGAGAAGGGCGCCATCGACACCGAGGAGCGGGCCTTCATCCAGAACGTCTTCGAGTTCGACGACCTGACGGCCGACGAAATCGCCACGCACCGCACCGACGTGACGGCCCTGTGGCTGGAGGACGACGATGCCACCTGGGCCAAGACCATCCACGAGACGCGCCATTCGCGCTATCCCGTGTGCGACGGCAGCCTGGACAAGGTGGTGGGCGTGCTCATCGCCAAGGACTGGTTCCGCCTGGAGAAGCGCGAGCGCGCGGCGGTGATGGCGCAGGCCGTCCGCCCACCCGTCTTCGTGCCCGAGGGCGTCAAGGCCGACGTCCTCTTCCGCGACATGAAGCGGCGGCACAACCCCTTCGCCATCGTCTGCGACGAGTACGGCGGCATGAGCGGCGTCATCACCATGAGCGACCTGATGGAGCGCCTGGTGGGCGAGACGCCCGACGAGGACAGCGCCGCCGGCGAGCCGCCGCCCGACGTGGAGAAGGTCGGCCCCGACGTCTGGCGCGTCCAAGGCTCCGCCCCCCTCGACGAGGTGGCCAAGAGCCTGGGCGTGCCCATCGACGCGGAGGACTGCGACACCTTCGGCGGCTTCCTGCTGGCGCAGCTGGGCGCCATCCCCGCCGACGGCGCCGCGGCCAAGGTGGAGACCGAGCGCCTCTCCGTGGAGATCCCGGAGGTGCGCGACAGGCGCGTGCCGATGGCCCTGGTGACCGTCCTGCCCGCGCCCACCCCGGAAGACGACGAAGACGAGGAGGAATGAGCCGGCGGATCGGCATCCTCGGCGGGTCCTTCGACCCCGTGCACGCGGCGCACCTGGCCCTGGCCAAGGCCGCGGCCGACGCCTTCGCGCTCGACGAGGTGCGCCTGATGCCGTGCGCCCAGCAGGCGCTGAAGCGTCGGCGCCCCGCCCCCGCGGAGGACCGCTGCGCGCTCCTGCGCCTGGCCCTCGCCGACGACCCGCGCCTGACCCTCGACTGCCGCGAGCTGTGGCGCGCCGGCGCCACCTACACCATCGACACGGTGCTGGAGCTCCGCCGCGAGTTGCCCGAGGCCGCGCTCTGGTTCATCCTGGGCATGGACTCGGTGGTCGACTTCCCCCGGTGGCGGCGCGCGCGCGAATTGGTCGGGCTGTGCGCCTTCATCGCCTTCGACCGGCCCGGCGTGGAGCCGCCCGCCGAGCCCTTCGACCCGCGCCTGCTGGCGCACCGCCTGCGAGGCCCCCGGATGGACCTCTCCAGCACCGACATCCGCGCCGCGGTTGCGAACGGCGCCGCGATGCGGTATCCTATAAACGAATTCGAGGCGCGTTATCTCCGCGCCAAGGCCCTTTACCATGAAGGAACCCCCCATGAAGCGGACCACTGAGGAGCTGGCGCTGGGCATCGCCCAGGCACTCTACGACAAACAGGCCGAAAACATCCGCGTGCTCGACGTGCGCGGCGTCTCCACCGTCACCGACGTCTGCGTGGTCGCCTCCGGCACCTCCACGCCCCACCTCAAGGCCCTGCAGAAGGCCGCCGTGGCCTACCTCAAGAGCCAGGAGGAGACCCACTACCGCCTCTCCGGCGACGCGGACAGCGGCTGGGTGCTGCTCGACGCCTTCACCGTCGTGGCCCACATCTTCGCCCCCGAGGCCCGCGCCTACTACGACATCGAGACCCTCTGGAAGGGCGCCGCCGAGATCCCCTTCACCCCCCAAGCCTGAGCGCAGCCATGACCGAGAAGAAACTCCCCTGCAGCGAGGCCCAGCTCCGCGACATCGCCGCGCGCTGGCCCACCCCCTTCCATCTTTACGACGAGCGCGCCATCCGCGCCGCCGCCCGCCGCCTGCGCGACGCCTTCGCCTGGAACAAGGGCTTCCGCAACTTCTTCGCCGTCAAGGCCGCGCCCAACCCCTACCTCATGCGCATCCTCCAGGAGGAGGGCTTCGGAGCCGACTGCTCCTCGCTGCCCGAGCTGCTCCTCTCCGAGCGCGTCGGCCTGCCCGGCGACGCCATCATGTTCACCTCCAACGACACCCCCGCCGAGGAGTTCGTGAAGGCCAAGGCCCTGGGCGCCAACATCAACCTCGACGACATCTCCCACATCCCCTTCCTCGAGCGCGTCGCCGGCCTGCCCGAGCGCGTCTGCCTGCGCTACAACCCCGGCCCCCTCAAGGGCGGCAACGCCATCATCGGCAAGCCCGAGGAGGCGAAGTACGGCCTGACCCGCGACCAGCTCTTCGAGGCCTACGCCATGCTCCAGGCCAAGGGCGTCAAGCGCTTCGGCCTGCACACCATGGTCGCCAGCAACGAGCTCAACCCGCAGTACTTCGTCGACACCGCCATCCTCCTCTTCGACCTCGCCGCCGAGCTCCACGACAGGCTCGGCATCTGGTTCGACTTCATCAACCTCGGCGGCGGCATCGGCATCCCCTACCGCCCCGAGCAGGACGCCGTCGACCTCGAGGCCGTCGGCGAGGGCATCCGCCGCGCCTACGCCGAGCGCGTCACCGGCCGCGGCCTGCCCGACGTGCCCCTCTGCTTCGAGTGCGGCCGCTGCATCACCGGCCCCGCGGGCTACCTCGTCTCCACCGTCCGCCACCTCAAGCACACCTACCGCGACTACGTCGGCCTCGACGCCTGCATGGCCAACCTCATGCGCCCGGCCCTCTACGGCGCCTACCACCACATCACCGTCCTCGGCAAGCAGGATCGCCCCGCCGACCACGTCTACGACGTCACCGGCTCGCTCTGCGAGAACAACGACAAGTTCGCCATCCAGCGCGCCCTCCCCGAGGTCGTCCCCGGCGACCTCCTGGTCCTCCACGACGCCGGCGCCCACGGCCACGCCATGGGCTTCAACTACAACGGCAAGCTCCGCTCCGCCGAGCTCCTCCTCCGCGAGGACGGCTCCGTCGTCCAGATCCGCCGCGCCGAGACGATCGACGACTACTTTGCCACCCTCGACTTCACCCACCTCCCCGACTTCCGCTAAGGAGCGCCATGAAACGCCTCGCCACGCTTGCCGCGCTGTTCGCCCTTGCCCTCCCCGCCTGGGCCAAGACCGTCTGGCTCGTCGGCGAAGGCGCGCCCATCAACGCCCCGGCCTTCGCCGAATGGCTCTCCGATATGCTCGGCGAGCCCGTCGAGACCGTTGAATGCGGGCCTTACCTCTCCGCC
>DVOR01000120.1 GCA_018713405.1 Candidatus Spyradenecus faecavium
GCTTCAGGTCCACCTTGTCCATCAGCCCCAGGCGCTGGTTCACCTTGTAGCGGCCCACCAGCCCCAGGTCGTAGCGGCGCTGGTCGAAGAACTGCGAATGCACGTAGCTGCGCGCGTTGGCCGACGTCACGGGATCGCCCGGGCGCAGACGGTGGTAGATGTCCTTCACCGCCTCTTCCTCGCTCCGCGCGGGGTCGATCTTGATCGTCTTCAGCAGCAGGCCCTTGTCGAACGAGGTGTCCACCACGTCGAACAGCGGGATGCCCGCGCGCGCCGCCAGGTCCACCAGCGCCGGCGTCACGGGGTCGTAACGGCGCGCCAGCACGCTCCCGGAATTGATGTCGATCAGGTCATCCTTCAGCACATACGCCGCCAGCTCCTCGTCCGACCACTTGTCCGCCGTCGAGATGGAGTGGAACGTGTAATACAGCTTCAGGATGTCCTCGTCCGAGCCATACCCCAACGTCCGCAGGAACGTCGTCACATAGAACTTCCGCGCGCGGCGCCGACGGTCCAGGTACACCCACATGATGTCCGACGCGTCGAACTGGATCTCGATCCACGACCCGTGGTCCGGGATGATGCGCACCGAGTAAAGGTCATGCCCATTCGCGTGCGTCGCCTTCTCCGAGCACACGCCCGGGCTGCGATGCAGCTGCGACACGATCACACGCTCCGCCCCGTTGATCACGAACGCGCCGTCGCGCGTCATCAGCGGGATCTCCCCCAGATACACATCATCCTCGCGCACCTCGTCGCCGTCCTTCAGACGGAACGTCGCGTGCAACGGCGCCGAGAAGGTGTCCCCGTCCCGCAACGCCTCAAACTGCGTCTTCTTCGGCTTCTCCAGATTGTACTTCACGAAATCCACCGTGAAGCGCCCATCCTTCGACGTCACCGGGAACACTTCCTTGAAGATGGCCTGCAGACCCTTGTTCTGCCGCTTCCCCGCGCTCACGTCCGCCTGCAGGAAATCCGCGAAAGACTTGGTCTGAATGTCGATCAGGTTCGGCGGCTGAATCACCGGCTTGAGCTTCCCGAACACGAAATCCTCGTCCTTGGCCATAGCCTCAACACCTCTTCGATAGGGGTTCTCGACTCCGCCCCGCGGTCCCCCGCAAGGCCGTTGCAACAAGGTAAGCCCCGGGCGTCTCAGCCCGCAAACTCCGGCCCCAGGCCGGGCCCCCGCGCGACAGTAGACTGCTGTATCCGCCGCGAAGGCCTCGCCGCCTAGAGACACTCCGCCCCTAGACGAAACCCGTAAAATATAGCAAATCCCACCACCCCACGCAAGCAAAAAAAGTAGGGAGCTTGGAAGTTTGGAGGCTTAGAAGTTTGGTAGGCGACCTCGTCCGTCGCCCCGCAGGGGCACTCCTGCATCTCCTGCTCGCCCCGGGGTGTGGGGGCTTGGCGCCCACCGCACGCCGTCCTATTCGTCCTATTTGTCCTATTGGTCCTACCGCGCCGCCCGGGGCACCTGCGCCGCCTATTGGCACGTCGCAGACGTGCCGGGGGTGCAGGGCGAACTTCGCCCTGCCGGGGTCCAAGGGGCAGCGCCCCTTGCCTCCCTTGCCCCCTACCCATCTCCCAATCCCAATCCTCCAATCAGCCAAACGGAGGGGTGTGGGGCGACGCCCCACCCCAATCCAATCAGCCAATCAGCCAATCAGCCAATCAGCCCTCCGCCTCAGCCTTCGGCGTCGGAGCCTCTGGTTTCGGCGCCGGAGGCGGAGGCGTGGGGTCCTTGCCGGCCTCGATGTCATCGGCCATCTGCTCCAGGCGTGCCGCACGCGCACGCAGACGCGCCGCACGCTCAGCGGGCGACAAAGGCGCGGGCGCCGCCCGACCCTCACGCACCGGCCGCGGCCGCTCACGCCACTGACGCCGATCCGGACGATGCCGCGGCGGCAACGGCCGCGCCACGCACGCCCCATCGGGACACTCCGGCGCCGCGGGACAGACCACCGCGCGCTCAACGGGCCGCGCCACGCACGCCCCATCCGTGCACGCCTCCGACACCGGGACACCCCGGCATCCACGCGCATGCCACGCACGCGCGCCACACGCGCCGTCGAAACACGGCGCCCAGTGGGCAAAGACCCCTCCGACCAAGAGGAGGGATGCAATCAACAGTGTCATTCTCATGGCGGTACTCCTTTCCATACCAATAGTATAACACCTTCCCCCACCCCACGCAACAGAGGGCCGGCGTTGCCGGTGGAGCGGTCAGTCGCGCACGAGGGCGAAGAAGCGGTCTTGGTAGAGCTCGAAGAGGCCCTTTTCCTTGAGCAGGCGGCCGAGGGGCTTGATGAGCGTGGGGTCCTTGGCCGCGGCGGCGAAGGCGCGCTCCACCTCGTCGCGGTCGGGCTGGGGCATCCGTTCGCGGAAGCCGGCCTTTTCGTGCTCGGTGAGGGCGTGGAGGGTCTTGGGGAGGGAGGCCTGCACCAGGCGCATGAAGAGGTGCAGCAGGCAGACGTCCCACGGCTCGTCCACGCCCACGACGAGGGCCGCGTAGGGGTCGGCCTTGCGTTCGAGGGCGCGTTTGGCGCGGTCGCGCACGGCTTCGAGCGGCTCGCCGATGAGCGTCTCGGAGTAGGTCTCGCGCCGCAGGCGGTAGGAGTAGCGCAGCACGCGGAAGCGGTCGCCGTGGGCGCGCAGGAAGGAGAGGTAGTCCTGGGCTTGGGGGCCGAACCCTTCCAGTTCCTGCGTGGAGAGGTCGCCGGGCAGGAGCAGGCGCGGCGGGAAGGTCTGCAGCTTCCCTTCGCGGACGCGGGTCTTGGTGGGGTCGTCCATCGGCTGGGCCAGGAGGGTGTAGTTGACGAGGGTCTGGTCGAACGGGTCAAGCAACCGCTCCGGGGCACGCACGATGCGCGTGTTCCGGACGGCGTAGACGAAGTCGAAATTGTTGGGGCCTCGTTTCATAACCGTCATTATAGCACACCCGCGCGCTTCCCTGCCCGCGGCCGTGGGGCGGCGCTTTGCCTTTGGGGGGGAATTGTGGTTAAATAGGGGGTGTTTTATCAGAGAGGCAACCATGCTGGACATCAAGCGGATTCGTGAGCGGCCCGACGAGGTTCGGGAGGGTCTGAAGCGGCGGTGGATGGACACCGCGCTCGTGGACAACGTGCTGGAGCTGGACGCCAAGCGGCGGGCGCTGGTCACCGAGACCGACGCGCTCAAGGCCAAGCGCAACGAGGTCTCCAAGAGCATCGGCGCGCGCGTCAAGGCCGGCGAGGACGTCGAGGCCGTGAAGGCCGAGATGCGCGCGGTGGGCGACGCCATCGCCGCCAAGGACGTGGAGATCCGCGCCACGGAGGAGGCCTTCCGCGAGGCGATGCTCCGCATCCCGAACGTGCCGAACAAGGACATCGCCACCGGCCCCGACAGCTCCGCGAACCGCGACGTCCGCCACGTGGGCACGATGCCGACCTTCGACTTCCAGCCGCTGGACCACATCGCGCTGGGCGAGAAGCTGGGCATCTTCGATTTCCCGCGCGGCGTGAAGCTCACGGGCACGGGCTTCCCCATCCTGCTGGGCCCCGGCGCCCGCCTGCAGCGCGCCCTCATCCAGTACATGCTGGACCTGCACACGCGTTTCCAGGGCTACACCGAGATGCTCCCGCCCTTCGTCGTCAACACCGCCTCCATGATCGGCACGGGCCAGCTGCCCAAGATGAAGGACGATATGTACCACTGCGAGGTGGACGACTTCTGGCTGATCCCCACCGCCGAGGTCCCCGTCACCAACTATTACCGTGACGACGTCCTCGAGGCCGCGCAGCTCCCCGTCAAGCTCACCGCCTACACCCCCTGCTTCCGCCGCGAGGCCGGCAGCGCGGGCAAGGACACCCGCGGCATCCTCCGCGTCCACCAGTTCGACAAGGTGGAGATGGTCAAGTTCGTCGACCCCGCCACCTCCTACGACGAGCTCGAGAAGCTCGTCCAGGACGCCGAGGACGTCCTCACCGGCCTGGGCCTCCACTTCCGCGTGCTCGAGCTCTGCTCCGGCGACATCTCCTTCTCCGCCGCCAAGTGCTACGACCTGGAGCTCTGGGCCCCCGGCCAGCAGGCCTGGCTCGAGGTCTCCAGCTGCTCCAACTTCGAGAGCTTCCAGGCCCGCCGCGCCAACATCCGCTACCGCCGCCCCGACGGCAAGCTCGACTTCGTGCACACCCTCAACGGCTCCGGCGTGGCCCTCCCCCGCCTGATGATCGCCATCCTCGAGCAATGCCAGCAGGCCGACGGCTCCGTCCTCCTGCCCGAGGCCATCCGCCCCTACTTCGGCGCCGACCGCCTGACCCCCGTGAGGTGACCCATGCCCAAGCGCACCGGCCCCCTTGAGATGCGGCTGTGGGGCGACCCCGTCCTCCGCCGCCCCTGCGTCCCCGTCACCGTCGTCGACGACGCCCTCCGCGCCGTCGCCATCCAGATGCTCGAGACGATGTACAACGCCAACGGCGTCGGCCTCGCCGCCCCCCAGGTCGGCCGAAACGACCGCCTCTGCGTCATCGACGTCCCCTCCGACGCCGAGAAGGAGGAGTACGTCGAGGCCAACGCCGCCATCCCCATGCCCCTGGTCATGGTCAACCCCGAGATTCTCACGCGCGAGGGCGAGCAGACCGACGAGGAAGGCTGCCTCTCCTTCCCCTCCATCCACGCCCCCGTCACCCGCGCCGACAAGGTCTCCTTCACCTTCCTTGACCAAAACGGCGAACGCCGCACCTACACCGCCCACGGCCTCCTCGCACGCGCCGTCCAGCACGAGCTCGAGCACCTCGACGGACACGTCTTCATCGACAACCTCGCCGACAAGACCCCCATCGCCGTCAAGCTCGACAAGCTCGAGGCGAAGACGAAACGCCGTCTCGGGCTCTGAGGAAGCGGGCGCGAAGCGCCCGCAGAGAACAGAGAACAGAAAACAGAAAACAGAGCGCGCGCAAGCGCGCGACGGGCAGGCCGAAGGCCCAAGCGGCGAAGCCGCTTTCCAGAATCTCCCGTATCCGTCGGCCTTTCGCGCTTCCTCCCGCTTCCTCCCGCTTCGTGTCCCTTTGTGGTCCTTCGTGTCCTTCGTGATGACCCGCAAACCCTCCACAGTCCCCCATCGCTCCCATCCGTCGCCCCGCAGGGGCGTCTCTGTTCTCAGTTCTCTGTTTTCTGTTCTCTTCGCTCTCCCCGCATCCGTCGGCCTTTTACGCTCCCTCTCGCTTCGTGTCCCTTTGTGGTCCTTCGTGTCCTTCGTGATGACCCGCAAACCCTCCACAGTCCCCCATCGCCTTGCCCGTCGCGCGCTTGTCGCGCGCTCTGTTCTCTGTTTTCTGTTCTCTTCGCCCTCCCCGCGCCCGCCCTCACTCTGCCGCTCCTTGACGAAGGGCCCGTGCGCGCCGGCTTCGAGAGCGCGGCCGAGACCCTCTCCCACGAGACCCCGCTCGAAGGCACCCTCTGGATCGAGACCCCCGCCGCCGCCGAGGCCCGCCTGCCCCCCGACTTCCGCGACCGCTTCCGCGGCTTCGCCGTGGTGGAAGACTTCGCCGAAGGCCGCACCGAGACCGCCGGCCGCGCCCGCGCCGCCTGGCGCCTCCGCCTCACTCCCGCCGCCGAAGGCCCCTGGCGCCTCCGCCCCTTC
>DVOR01000121.1 GCA_018713405.1 Candidatus Spyradenecus faecavium
AGCGTCGGGGTGTGGGGGCTTGGCCCCCACGGCGGCCTTCCTGAATCTCGTGAATCTCCTGAACCTCCTGAGCAGCGCACCGGCGCGGCGTCAGCCGCGGAGTCGGGGTGTGGGGGCTTGGCCCCCACGGCGGCCTTCCTGAATCTCGTGAATCTCCTGAATCTCCTGAGCAGCGCACCGGCGCGGCGTCAGCCGCGGACGCGGTGTGGCTCAGTAACCGCGGGCGACGCGCCGGGCAGCGGCCATGGCTTCCCGGACGCCGCCAAACCTCAGGAAGTCGCGTTGGAGTCTCAAAAGCTGCTTATAAAGGAGGGCGTCGGTCTGGTCGATAAGAACGACGGCGATGTTGGCGATGGCCGGGGGTTGGCGCACGGCGATGCAGGATTTGTAGAAGGCTTCGTCGTTGTGTCTGCCGCAAATGTGGCGGGCCTTGGTGTAGTTCTCGGAGCCGTCGACCCAAATCGGCGCGTCGTTGGCGCGGAGCCAGTCGAGGAAGTCCTCGCGCAACTCTTGGAGGCTGGCCTTGGCGACGTTGGTGAGGCGGATCTCGGTCTCGCGGGAGGTGGGGCCGGCCTTGGCGCCCTCGATGATGTTTTGCTTGCCGGAGCGGGCGGCCTGGATCATCTGGTCAACGGTGCGGTCGCCGCGCGTGAGGGCGACGCGGACGAAGTGTCGGGTGATGAGGTAGATGCAGCGAGATTTCTGATAGGTGATGAGATTGTAGGGATTCTTGCCGATGCGCAGGAAGTCGCCGGATGGCGGCGGCTGTGCCGGCTGGGGCGCGGGTGAGGGTGACGGTGACATGGGGAGGGGCCCTTTCTAGGAACTGAGGGCAGTTTAGCAGAATGCCTGGCGCCAGGCAAGCGGGAAGGCAGGAGATTCAGGAGGTGCAGGAGGTGCAGGAGGTGCAGGACGCCCGCCAAGCGGGCGACGGGCGAAACCGCCGGGCACAGCGCGGCATCAGCCGCGGAGCGCGGCCTCATGGGACGCGGCGTCAGCCGCTGGGTGTGGTGTTGCCGCTAGGCGCGGCGTCAGCCGCAGCGTCGGGGTGTGGGGGCTTGGCCCCCACAGCGGCCCTCCTGCATCTCGTGAACCTCCTGAATCTCCTGAGAGCGCACCGGCGCGGCGTCAGCCGCAGAGTCGGGGTGTGGGGGCTTGGCCCCCACGGCAGCCCTCCTGCATCTCGTGAACCTCCTGAATCCCCTGCCCGGCGTGCCGGCGACGGCGTCCGCCGCGAGACAGTTTCACTTTGCCCAAAAATCGCGCTTGACTTTCGGTGGCAGTTTCGCTATAATTATTATCATTCTTTTGCCGGACACTCCGGCGGGCCCCCGGGCCCTTTTGGCCGCGATGCGGCATTTTCCGCGAAGACGCGAAGGCCGCAAGGGCTTGGGCACTTCACCGTTCGGCCCTTCGGGCCTCTCTACCGTGCCCAGCCCTTGCGGCCCTTCCGTTTCCCCTGGCAGTGCCGCATGCGCCAGCACGCCCTCAATCTGCAACCAATCTGTGAACTACCGAAGGTCTTTCGAGCGAAGCGAAGAAACATCTGCGGTTTCCTCAGGCGGCGTGCAGGAGGTCCAGGAGGTGCAGGAGATACAGGAGCGCCCCTGCGGGGCGACGGACGAGGCCGCCAACCAAGCCTCCAAACCTCCAAACTTCCAAACTTCCAAGCTTCCCCTCCTGCGTCCTGCCGGCGGGAGCCGGCCCTCAATCTGCCCTAATCGGCGGAATCGGCGGTTTCTTGCGGCGTGCGGGTGTGTGCGCCCAATCCTCCCGTCAGTTGAGAAGGAGCGGGTGGACGGCGGGGACCGTCCCCGCCGGAGCGCCCGCACCTTTGCGTCTTCGCGGAAAACGCGCGCGGCCAAATCTATTGTCTTGACAGGGCGGGGTGTTTTGTGAAAAAATGGCGATACTAACTTGGGGGCCGCCCCCAGTACCCACAGAAAAGGAGAGAGTTTCATGGGTCAGGACGAACGCAAGACGCTCACGCCGGAATTGCGCGCTTTCATCGAGGAGTGGAAGCCGAAGCCGGGCAATCTGATCATGGTGCTGCATCGCGTGCAGCAGACCTACGGCTATATGCCGCGCGAGATCGTGCTGGAGCTGGCCGACCTGTTGGGGGTGCCGCTGGCGAAGATCTATGGCGTCATCACGTTCTACAATTTCTTCAAGCTGAAGCGGCCGGGGCGCAACCTGATCCAGGTCTGCCTGGGGACGGCGTGCTACCTGAAGGGCGGCGACGACATCATGAAGGCGCTGGAGCAGGAGCTGGGCGTGGGCGTGAACACGGTCACGCCCGACGGCGAGTTCTCCACCGAGGCGGTGCGTTGCCTGGGCTGCTGCGGCCTGGCGCCCGTCATCGTGATCAACGGCGAGGTCTTCGGCAAGGTCACCAAGGCGGCCCTGCCGGGCATCCTCGACAAGTTCCGCGCGAAGCCCTGATTTCCCCCTAAGGAGAGAACACCATGTCCGAGAAACTGACCCGGGAAGGCCTCGACGCGCTGCGCACGCGGCTGACGGCCGAGAACAAGCAGGCCGAGGACGGCGGCTTGAAGTATGTGATGGTCTGCGGCGGCACGGCCTGCGACTCCAACGGCGGCCTGGCGCTCTATGCCGCGCTCGTCAAGGCGGCGGAGTATGCCGGCGCGAACGTGCGCATCGTGCGCACGGGCTGCATGGGCTTCTGCGAGCGCGGGCCCATCGTGAAGGTCCTGCCGGACGACACCTTCTACGTGGATGTCAAGCCCGAGGACGCGGCGGCCATCATCAACGAGCACATCGTGGGCGGGCAGGTCGTCGCGCGCCTGCTCTACGACAAGAGCCAGGCCGAGGCCGGGAAGGCCGGCCATGACATCGATTTCTACGCCAAGCAGCAGCGCATCGTCCTGCGGCATTGCGGCCTCATCGACCCCGAGAAGATCGAGGACTACATCGCGCACGACGGCTACGCCGGCCTGGAGAAGGCGCTCTTCGAGATGACGCCCCAGGGCATCATCGACGAGATCCTGGCCTCCGGCCTGCGCGGGCGCGGCGGCGCGGGCTTCCCCACCGGCAAGAAGTGGCAGTTCTCCGCCGCCGTCGAGGCTGACCAGAAGTACATCGTCTGCAACGCGGACGAGGGCGACCCCGGCGCGTACATGGACCGCTCGACGCTGGAGGGCGACCCCCACGCCATCCTCGAGGCCATGATGATCGCCGGCCGCGCGACGGGCGCCACCAAGGGCTTCATCTACATCCGCGCGGAGTATCCGCTCGCCATCAAGCGCCTGCAGATCGCCATCGACCAGGCCCGCGAGTGGGGCCTGCTGGGCTGCGAGAACATCCTGGGCAGCGACTTCACGTTCGACATCGAGCTGCGCTTCGGCGCGGGCGCCTTCGTCTGCGGCGAGGAGACCGCCCTGCTGGCCTCCATCGAGGGCAAGCGCGGGCAGCCCACGCCCCGCCCGCCCTTCCCGGCCGTCAAGGGCCTGTGGGGCAAGCCCACCATCATCAACAACGTTGAGACCCTGGCCAACGTCGCGGTCATCATCACCAAGGGCGCCAAGTGGTTCAGCTCCATCGGCACGGCCACCAGCAAGGGCACCAAGGTCTTCGCCCTCACCGGCAAGGTCCGCAACTCCGGCCTCATCGAGGTGCCGATGGGCATCACCCTGCGCGAGATCATCTTCGACATCGGCGGCGGCATCCCCAACGGCCGCACGTTCAAGGCCGCGCAGACCGGCGGCCCCTCCGGCGGCATGATCCCGCCCGAGTTCCTCGACATGCCCATCGACTATGAGTCCCTCGCCAAGATCGGCTCCATCGTCGGCTCCGGCGGCCTCATCGTGATGGACGACACCGACTGCATCGTCGACGTCGCGAAGTTCTACCTCGAGTTCACGGTGGACGAGAGCTGCGGCAAGTGCATGCCCTGCCGCATCGGCGGGCGCGCCCTGCTGAACGCCCTCACCCGCATCTCCGAAGGCCGCGGCGTGCCCGAGGACATCCAAAAGATGCAGGACATCTGCCAGGCCATGGCCCGCGCCTCCCTCTGCGGCCTGGGCCAGACCGCCTCGAACCCCGTCCAGGCCATGCTGCGCTACTTCATGGACGAGGTGCTGGCCCACATCAACGACAAGCGCTGCCCCTCGGGCAAGTGCAAGAAGCTCGTCCAATACCGCATCAACCCCGAGCGGTGCGTCGGCTGCACGATGTGCGCCCGCGTCTGCCCCGTCGGCGCCATCGCCGGCAAGGTCCGCGAGAAGCACGTCATCGACCCCGCCAAGTGCGTCAAGTGCGGCCAGTGCTACAACACCTGCAAGCTGCACGCCATCGAGATCGCCTGAGGAGGAGCGCGCCATGGACAACAAACTCGTTCACCTTGAAATCAACGGCATCGCCGTCGAGGTGCCCGCCGGCACCACCATCCTCGAGGCCGCCAAGAAGGTCGCCGTCAACATCCCCACCCTCTGCCACCACCCCGACGTCAAGGCCTGGGCCGCCTGCGGCATCTGCGTCGTCCGCAACGGCAACTCGCCCAAGCTCCTGCGCGCCTGCTGCACCGAGGTCGCCGAGGGGATGAAGATCACCACCCACGACCCCGACATCGTCCAGATCCGCAAGACGGTCGTCCAGCTCATCCTCAGCACCCACCCCGCCGACTGCCTCAAGTGCCCCCGCTCCGGCGTCTGCGAGCTCCAGCGCGTGGCCACCGACTTCGGCATCCGCGAGGCCCCCTTCCCCCGTCCCGCGCTCGAGCACATCCCGCGCGACGAGAGCACCCCCTCCATCGTCCTCGACCCCGACAAGTGCATCAAGTGCGGCCGCTGCGCCATCGTCTGCCAAGAGATGCAGAACGTCTGGGCCCTCGAGTTCATCGGCCGCGGCGAGCGCATGCGCATCGCCCCCGCCGCCGGCGTCCCCCTCAACGACTCGCCCTGCATCAAGTGCGGCCAGTGCTCCGCCCACTGCCCCGTCGGCGCCATCTACGAGCGCGACGAGACCGCCAAGGTCTGGGACGCCCTCCGCGCCCCCCAGCGCTTCACCGCCGTCCAGATCGCCCCCGCCGTCCGCGTCGCCCTCGGCGAGGCCTTCGGCATGAAGCCCGGCGAGATCTCCACCGGCAAGATCTACACCGCCCTCCGCCGCCTCGGCTTCCAGGCCGTCTTCGACACCAACTTCTCCGCCGACCTCACCATCATGGAGGAGGGCACCGAGTTCGTCCACCGCTTCACCCAGGGCGGCGAGCTCCCCCTCATCACCTCCTGCTGCCCCTCCTGGACCGACTGGATGGAGAAGTACGCCGCCGACTTCATCCCCAACTTCTCCACCGCCAAGAGCCCCCAGCAGATGCTCGGCGTCATGGCCAAGACCTACTTCGCCGAGAAGATGGGCCTCGACCCCGCCCGCATCCACCTCACCTCCATCATGCCCTGCACCGCGAAGAAGTACGAGATCACCCGCTCCGAGGAGATGCGCGCCTCCGGCCACCAGGACGTCGACGTCGTCCTCACCACCCGCGAGCTCGCCCGCATGATCAAGATCGCCGGCATCGACTTCAACGCCCTCCCCGAAAGCCCCGCCGACTCCATCCTCGGCGAGTACACCGGCGCCGGCACCCTCTTCGGCGCCACCGGCGGCGTCATGGAGGCCGCCCTCCGCACCGCCTACCACCTCATCACCCACGAGGAGCTCGCCGACGTCAACTTCACCGCCGTCCGCGGCCTCCAGGGCGTCAAGGAAGCCGTCGTCGACATCAAAGGCACCAAGGTCTCCATCGCCGTCGCCCACCAGATGGGCAACGTCGAGGCCGTCCTCAACGCCATCCGCGAGGACCGCAAGGCCGGCCGTCCGCCCCGGTGGCAGTTCATCGAGGTCATGGCCTGCCGCGGCGGTTGCATCGGCGGCGGCGGTCAGCCCACCCTCGCCACCGACGAGGTCCGCCTCGCCCGCATGGCCGGCCTCTACCAAGACGACCGCCAGTCCGCCCACCGCTGCTCCCACCAGAACCCCCAGATCAAGAAAATCTACACCGACTTCCTGGGCGAGCCCTGCAGCGAAAAGGCCCACAAGCTCCTTCACACCCACTACACCGCCAAGCCGCTGTATAGAGAGTGATGGGCGCACCGCGCCCATCACTCTCAGAGAACAGAGAAAAGAGAACAGAGAACGGGAGGGGCGCTGGCGCGCCCCAGAGAACAGAAAACAGAGAACAGAGAACAGAGCGCCCCTGCGGGG
>DVOR01000122.1 GCA_018713405.1 Candidatus Spyradenecus faecavium
GCCAAGGCCAACCGCAACACCGCGCTGACCAACCTCCTCGAGGATGACGCCCTCGACGACCTGCGCACCCGCCTCAACGCCATCCGCGCCAAGGCCCAGACCACCGTGCAGGCCGAGGCCGAGGAAGGCACCGCGTGGTGGATTTGGGTTGCCGTCGGCCTCGGTGCCCTCATCGTGCTCTACGTCCTCCTCTCCCTGGTGCAGGGCATCTTCGCGAAGCGCGCCGAGGCGGAGCGCAAGGCCAAGCAGCGCGCCGCGCTCGAGAGCGTCCGCAACACCATGGCGCACCGGCGCAAATGAGCCCGGCCCCCCAACGCGGCGGCGCGGCGGTCGCCTGGCTCGAGCTCCTGCGCCTGCCCAATCTCTTCACCGTCCCCGGCGACGTCCTGGCCGGCTGGTGCCTGGCCGGCGGCTGGGGCCAAGGCCTCGGCCCGCTCGCCTGCGCCGTCGCCGCCTCGCTCTGCCTCTACGCCGTCGGCCTCCTGCTCAACGACGCCTTCGACGTCTCCGTGGACGCCCGCGAACGCCCGGGCCGCCCCATTCCATCCGGCCGCGTCCGCCTGCGCACGGTCGTCGGCGTGGCGGTCGCGCTCGCCTGCCTGGGCCTGGCCCTGGCGTGGCGCGAATGGCCCTGCGCGCTCGTCCTCCTCGGCGCGATCGTCCTCTACGACGGCTTCGCCAAGCGCGTCCCCGGCTTCGGCGTCCTCACGATGGGCGCCTGCCGCGGCCTCAACGTCCTCCTTGGCGCCTGCTGCGCCGCGCCGCCCGCCGCGGTTCTGTCCACGCCGCTCCTGCTTGCCGCCGTGGCCTTCTTTGTGGTCTACACCCTGCTCCTTTCGGTCGTCGCCAAGAACGAGGCCGACCCCGCCGCCCACCCCTCCCTCTGCCTCCGCTGGTCCCCCGCCCTGCTGACGCTCTGCCTCGTCCCGACGTTCTGGCTTCTCGGCGCGGGCCCGCTCTGGACGCCGGTCGTCGCGGCCGCGCTCATGGCGCCCTTCCTGCTCGGCCGCCGCGACGTGCCCGCCTTGGTCGCCGCGCTAATCCGCCACCTGATTCCCCTGCAGCTGGTCTGGTGCCTGGCCGCGCTCCCCGACTGGGGCCTCGCCCTCCCGGCGGCGTTGCTCGGCCTGTGGGCGCTGAGCCTCCTCGCCGCCCGCCGCTTCAAGGGGTCCTGAGCGTCCGCCCCTTCCCAAACGGGCCGGGCTGTGGTAAACTGTGGACATAAGGAGCGAGACGATGGCGTTGCAAGCATGTGATCGGATGGTCGGACGGGTTCGGCGGCAGGGCCGTCGGCTGGGCGAGGTGCACGCGGAAAGCACGGCGGAGAGCCGCGTCTTCGATGTCTTCGCCCTGGGCGACGACCTCTTCCTGATCCAGCGCGTCGACGCGGGCGACACCCCCGCGCACGAGCGCCGCCGCTCCATGGTGCTGATCGAGCAACGCGACCTGCGCATCGGCAAACGCGGCTGGCTCTGCGCACTCGGCACCGGCTATTTCGGCTCCATCCTCACCCCCCTCTTCACCGGCGCCCTCGGCCCCGACCTCTGCCGCGTCCCGAAGGCCCGCCGTTCCGCCGTCCTCACCCGCCGCGTGGTGCTGGCGAACGTCTCCGACGGCGTCGCCGAGCTCCTCCAGCGCGAGACGGACTTCGCCCTGGTGGCGCGCGCCGCCGACTGGCTCGCCGCGCAGGGCTTCGGCCTGAACGAGGTCGTCTTCGGCGAGCGCACCCCGCAAGCCCTCGCCTACACCGAGCGCCGCGGCCAGCTCTGGCGCGTCCGCCCCCGCGTCTACACCCTTGCCGAGATGCGCGAGGCCGTCGCCCGCGCCCGCCTGCGCATCGACACCGCCGCGCACTACTACGTCAGCATCCGCGGCGTCCACTGGGTCACCGTCCAGGAGTTCTCCCGCCTGGCCGAGCTGGCGCGCACCGAGCCCGCCAAGATCCTGGCCTGCCTGCGCGAGTGGGCCGCCATGGCCCCCGGCGAGAACGCCAACGCCATGCGCCGCGAGAAGACCCACGGACTCCACGCCGTCGAGTTCTTCGGCCTCACCCACGAGGATAAGCTCGGCCTGCTCATCCCCGCCGTCGAGCGCCTCCTCGAGGGCATGACCCTGGGCCGCATGAACGCCGAGGACATGGCCGACACCTTGGCCGGCCTGGCCCTGCTCTACCGCCGCCTGCTCGTCGACCCCGCCTATGCCGACCTCGGCGAAGAGGCCACCGTCCGCGCCCTCTACGCCTGCGTGGCCGACGACGACCAGGACGGCTCCGGCCTGCGCGTGGACTTCGACGCCCGCCGCGTCGCCCTTCCCGGCGCCTCCTTCGACGGCGCCGCCGGCGCGGAGAACCGCCCTATCCCCCACATCGGCGCGGACCGCCGCACCATCGAGGTGATCCACTACCTCGTCAGCCGCCTCAGCCTCAACGAGCGCCTGGAGTACGTCAACGTCTACGAGCTCCGCTCCACCAAGGACCTCACCACCGCCACCGGCCTGACGCGCGAAATCGTCTTCAAGACCAACCGCACCCCCATCCCCGTCTCCTACATCCAGAAGCGCCTCGGCAGCGTCCGCGCCGGCTACGCGGACTACCTCCTCACCCGCGCCAACGTCTTCCGCGCCCTCGGCGCCGACTACCCCGCCTTCCAACTCCTCACCGACGCCTCCGGCGGCGGCCGCCGCGCCGCCCCTTTCTTCCTGCGCACCCGCAGCCCCGGCGACCCCCTCGCCGCCATCCCCCCCGCACTCTTCCTCAGCAACCCCGAGAACCCCGCCAGCCCCGAAGTCCCCGACGTCATCGTGGCCCTCGCCCGCCTCTACGGCAGCGCCGCCGCGCAGAACCTGGCCGCCAAGAAGCACATCGCCGGCCCGCCCGCCACCGCGCGCTTCGGCGCCGGCAAGGAAATCTTCGAGTTCGCCTACGATCCCTTCCTCCACCGACAGATGCCCGCCCACGTCCAGGTCTGCTCCATCCGCGGCACCATGGGCTGGCCCAACCTCGCCCAGGACGAGACCAACCTCCACGATTCCTACCGCTTCTACCTCCGCCAATACGCCGCCGTCCTCGGCGACTACTGGCTCGCCCACCAAGACGCCTGCACCCTCAACGAATGCGCCGCCGCCTTCTTCGATGGCTTCGAGCGCAAGATCGAGGCCATGCACTGGAACTACCTCCAGGGCAAGGCGCACTTCGACACCTTCGACCCGGGCCTCCGCGACTGCTTCGCCTTCCGCCCCAAGCTCGACTTCGCCCTCTGGGCGCTCGAGGCCGCGGCCAAGGACCTCCCCGCCCTCCGCGAACGCTTCATGGACTACGTCCGCGACGTCTTCGTCAAAGCCTGACCCACGTCCAATCGCCGACGCGCCGCACGCCGAGCCCTCCCTCCACCTGCGTCACCCCGCCCACCGGAAGCGCCAGCAACGCCTCCGTCTGCCGGCGCGTCAGCGTCGTCGGCAGCCACGCCCGCAGAGCCCGCCGCGCCAGCGTCGCGTCCGTCCCCGGGCGCAACTCCAACGCCTGCGCCGTCCGCGACGCCGTCGCCGCCTCGGCCAGACGGTTCAGGCACGCCGATTCCTCCGCCAGCAGGTCCGCCGCCGCGTTCGCCCCCGCCGTGAAGTGCGGCAACAGCGGCGCCAGCACCCGGCGGATCGCGTTGCGCGGGATGGAAAGGTCCGCGTTCGACACGTCCTCCACCCACACGCGGTCCCGTTCCCGGAGCCACGCCACCTGTGCCGCGTGCGTCTCGTCGAGCAACGGCCGCCACACCCGCAGGTCCG
>DVOR01000123.1 GCA_018713405.1 Candidatus Spyradenecus faecavium
GCCCTACGACAACTCCGCCCTCTGGCGCGCCTTCGTCGCCACCCTCCCCTACCGCGACCTCGCCGCCACCTCCGCCGAGGCCGACTGGCAGGCCTTCCTCAAGGCCCGCTACCGTACCCTCGGCGCCCTCAACGCCGCCTACCGCGACGCCCACGGCCGCCCCTTCGCCGCAACGGACTGGCGCGACGTCCCCCTCCCCCTCGCCCAGGCCTTCGCCGTCACCTTCGCCGACCACGGCGCCGCCCTCCTCTGGCGCGACCTCGCCGCCAGCTACCGCACCGTCGTCGACGCCCTCTTCCTTCGCGGCCGCGCCTGGTGGAACACCCTCGTCCTCGTCCTCCTCACCATCCTCGCCACCCTCACCGTCAACCCGCTGGCCGCCTACGCCCTCTCGCGCTTCCGCCTGCCCCACACCGAGGGCATCCTCCTCTTCCTCCTGGCCACCATGGCCTTCCCCGCCGCCGTCACCGCCATCCCGGGCTTCCTCCTCATCCGCGAGCTCGGCCTCCTCAACACCTTCGCCGCGCTCGTCCTCCCCACCGTCGCCAACGGCCTCTCCATCTTCGTCCTCAAGGGCTTCTTCGACGCCCTCCCCCGCGAGCTCTACGAGGCCGCCACCATCGACGGCGCCACCGAGTGGCAGATCTTCCGCCACATCACCCTCCCCATGACCACCCCCATCCTCGCCGTCAACGCCCTCAACGCCTTCATCGCCGCCTACAACTCCTGGGAATGGGCCCTCCTCGTCTGCCAGCGCCAAAGCCACTGGACCCTCTCCGTCTGGCTCTACCAGATGAGCCAGACCTACGCCGGCACCCCCTGGGTCACCCTCGCCGGCTTCGTCCTCGTCTCCATCCCCACCGCCCTCGTCTTCCTCCTCTGCCAGCGCGTCATCCTCCGCGGCATCGTCCTCCCCTCCATGAAATGACCCCAACCCCAAGGAACCCCATGCCCACCTTCGCCTTCCACACCTACGGCTGCCAAATGAACGTCCGCGAGAGCGAGGCCGCCGCCCGCGCCCTCCTCGACGCCGGCCACACCCCCGCCCCCTCCGAGGACGCCGCCGACATCGTCATCGTCAACACCTGCTCCGTCCGCGGCAAGGCCGAGGACAAGGCCCTCGGCAAGCTCGGCCTCCTCTGCGCCTCCAAGCGCGAACGCCCCGGCCGCGTCGTCGGCGTCATGGGATGCATGGCCCAGCGCCTCGGCGAAGATCTCTTCAAGCGCCTGCCGCGCCTGGACTTCGCCATCGGCACGCGCTGCGCCGAGCGCGTCGCCCCCGCCGTCGAGGCCGCCCTCCAGGGCCGCCCCACCCTCGCCCTCCGCGGCCCCCACGAGCGCCCCGACGCCCCCAGCGGCCACGTCGTCGAGGGCTTCTCCGCCTTCGTCACCATCCTCCTCGGCTGCAACCGCCGCTGCACCTACTGCATCGTCCCCGACGTCCGCGGCGACGAGTGGAGCCGCCCCGCCCGCGAGGTCCTCGCCGAGGTCCGCGCCCTCGCGGAGCAGGGCGTGCGCGAGGTCACCCTCCTCGGCCAGTCCATCATGAACTACGGCCTGCGCACCCCCGCCTTCGACGAGGCCGACCCGCCCTCACCCGGCGGCTACGCGATCCCCTTCCCCCGCCTCCTCGAGGCCGTCGCCGCCATCCCCGGCATCGAACGCATCCGCTTCACCAGCGGCCACCCCGCCGGCGTCAACGACGAGCTCGTCCGCCTCTTCCGCGAGGAGCCCAAGCTCTGCCGCCACCTCCACCTCCCCGTCCAGAGCGGCTCCGACGCCGTCCTCGCCCGGATGCGCCGCGGCTACACCCGCGAAGGCTACCTCGACGCCGTCGCCCGCCTCCGCGCCGCCGTCCCGGACCTCGCCCTCACCACCGACGTCATCGTCGGCTTCCCCGGCGAGACGGAAGAGGACTTCCAGGCCACCCGCACCCTCATGGAGGCCGCACGCTTCGACAACGCCTTCATCTTCAAGTACTCCCCCCGCCCCGGCACCGTCTCCGCCACCTGGGACGACGACGTCCCCGACGAGGAAAAGGCCCGCCGCAACCAGGTCCTCCTTGGCGACCAAGACGTCCGCGGCGCGCGGATCAACCAAGCCCTCGTCGGCACCGTCCAGACCGTCCTCGCCGAAGGCCCCAGCCTCCGCAACAAGGCCCGCTGGTCCGGCCGCACCTCCGGCAACAAGATCGTCGTCTTCACCCCGCCCCCCGGCCTCCGCCCCGGCGACGCCCTCGACCTCACCATCACCCGCGCCGCCCCCCAGACCCTCTACGCCGACTGACCGAAAAAAGCTGTGGATTTTCGTTTCGTTTCGCGTTCTTGATGGTAGGGTCATGAGGACCCGAACCGAACAAGGAGCGAATCATGAACGCAAAATCCATCTCCCTGGCGCTCTGCGCCGTCCTGTCCGCCGCCACCGCCGTGGCCGCGCCGCAGGCCAACGCCGAAGCCAAGCTGCACAAATACAGCACCGTCATCGAAAAGGAGCGGCCCACGCTCAACGAGGC
>DVOR01000124.1 GCA_018713405.1 Candidatus Spyradenecus faecavium
GGACATACCCTGTCGAAACCTGGTCACCCCCTTCGTGAAAAAGGTGCCCCAATGATAGCACACCTCCCCCTCCCCGCGCAAGCCTCCTCCTCTCTCGACTCCAAATAAGTCCACATCTTTTTCCGAAACCCTTAAGGGTTTGCCTCGAAACCCTTAGGGTTTTGGGTCGAACCCCTTAGGGTTTCGCCTCAGACCCTTTAGGGTTTCACGGGGGGAGGACTCAGAGGAGGCCAAGGGCGCGGAGGTGGGCGAGGACGCCGTCTTGGGTGTTGGGCGGGGCGATGGCGGCGGCGCGGGCGCGAAGCTCGGGGAGGGCGTTGGCCATGGCCACGGAGTGGGGCGTGAGGGCGAGCATGCCGGCGTCGTTGAGGTAGTCGCCGAAGACGATGGCCTGGTCGGGGCGGAGGCCCAGACGGAGGAGGAGGGCGGCGAGGGCGTTGGCCTTGTCGATGCGGGCGTGCTGGACGTCGACCCATTCCGGGCCGGAGAGGATGACGCGCCGTTCGGCGGTGGCGAGGGGCGCGAGGCGGGGGTGGAGGGCCTGGGCGGCCTGGGGATGGTAGAGGGCGACCTTGCAGACACGCAGGCCGGCGAGGTCGGCGAGGTCGTGCCAAGGGGCGTGGACGGCGAAGTATTGGGTGATCTCGGCCAGGTCCTCGGGGTAACGGTCGTGGACGAGGGCGGCGTCGGCGCCGCAGAGGACGGGGCTGGCGCCGGGGGTGGCGAGGGCTTCGCGCAGGACGGGCTCGAAGAAGTCGGCGGGGGAGAGGTCCTCGAAGAAGGGGCGTGCCTCGCCGGCGGCCCAGGCGAGGGCGCCGTTCTCGGCGATGATGTCGACGTCGACGCCGAGGGGCGCGAAACGGGCCTGGAGGTTGGCCAACTGACGGCCGCTGGCGATGGCCCAGCGGATGCCGCGCGCGGCGAGCGTGCGGACGGCGTCAGGGAAACCCGCGGGAAGGTGCCGCCGGCCGTCGAGCAAGGTGCCATCCATGTCGGTCACGATGAGGCGAATGTCTGCGTCCATGGCGCGCAATTGTAGCACAGACGGGCGCCGCGCGAACACCCACAAAGGGAAAAGGGTGCCGATTGGCAGATTGGCTAGACGCGAATTGTTGATTGGAGGGGTGTGGGGCGCTGCCCCACGCCCCGGCAGGACGAAGTTCGCCCTGCACCCCCCGCACATCCTGCGGACGTGCCTGACCAGGCCACACCAGACGACGTGATAGGACAAACAGGACCAATGAGACGAATAGGACAGCACGAAGGGGCAAGCCTCCAACCTTCCAAGCGCCCCCTCCTCTGTGCGCTAGCACGTCCCTAAAGGGTACAAAAAAAGGCCCCGGCGGATGCCGGGGCCTTGTTCGTGGGGGGATGCCTCACTCCTCGACGACGACGCGGAAGCCGACGTTGTAGGGGTGCTGCCACTGGGGATAGCCCCAGCGGTTGGCGGAGGAGGCGCGGATCTGGCGCTGATACCAGGAGCCGCCGCGGATGACCTTGAGTTCGGGGTTGGCGCCGTCGAAGCCGGGGCCGCCTTCGTAGGAGACGAAGGGGGAGGTGGTCCATTCGGCGACGTTGCCGTGCATGTCGTAGAGGCCGAAGGCGTTGGGCTGGTAGGAGCCGACCTTGGCGAGGTGGAGGACGCCGTCGTTGAAGCGGGGGTCCTTCTTCTCGAAGTCCATCCACTGGTTGGGGTTGCGGATGGGCTGCGGGTCGACGCCCTGGACGGCGAGCTTCTTCATGGTGACGTCGGCGAGGTTGGCGTGCTTGCCGAAGTCGGCGTTGAAGTCGCCGTAGTTCATGGGCGTGTCGGTGCCGGCGCGGCAGGCGTATTCCCATTCGGTCTCGGTGGGGAGGCGGACTTTCTTGCCGGTCTTCTTGGAGAGCCAGTCGCAGAAGGCCTGGGCCTGGTCGTAGGAGACGCGGATGGCGGGGAAGTCAGGGTCGTTCACGAAGTAGCCGCGGCGGACCTGATCCTTGTAGTGCATGTCGTAGACGCCGTTCTCGAAGGTGGGGTCGAACTCGCGCATCATGCCCATGGTGACCTCGGTGGTGCCCATGTAGAAGGGCTTGTCCACCGCGGCGGCGTGGGCGGGGGCCTCGGCGTTGGTCTCGTCGTCGGAGCCCATGACGAACTGGCCGGCGGGGATCTTGACGAGGGTGATGGCCTTGCCGCCGCCGACGTCGAGGGTGAGGGTCTGGCGCTGGCCCTGCTTGGCGGCGCCGTCGAAGGGCCAGCCGGCCACGGTGGGCTTCTGGGCGGGCTTGGCGACGGTCTTGCCGGTGGGGGCGGCGAACTTGACGGCGCCGGGCTTGTAGGGGTTGACGATGCGCTCGGGGTCGAAGTCGAGGTTGGTGGTCTCGCGCTCGTAGCGACGGCGCTGGTCAATCATGCGCTGGCGGGCGCCGAACTCGGTCCAGGTGCCGTAGTACGGGACGTTGAGGTCGATCCAGGTGATGATGCGGTCCCACTCCTCGGGGGTGAGGACGACGCCGTGGTGGCCCTTCTTGAGAATCTGGTAGAGGTCGGAGGTGGTGGCGTGGAACTCGAGCGGGTTCAGCACGTGGTAGTCACCTTCGGGGCCGTTGCGGCGGACGTAGGGGTGGAGGGCGAGGTAGGACTCGGAGAACTTGCCCCAGCCGAGCTTCGGGTTGTACTCGAAGTTGGGGATGGGCTGGCCGATGGCGTTCTTGGCGGTGGACTTGCCGTTGTGGCAGCCGACGCACTTGGCGTCGAGGACGGGCTGGAGCTCGCGCTCGAAGGCCCAACCACGGGGCGGCCCGTACCAGTTCTGGATCTGCTGGGGTTTCTTGCGGGCGGCGGCGGTCACCTGGCCGGAGGGGGCGGCGGCGTTCTGGTTCTCGTGGCAGCCGATGCAGCTGATGGTTTCGCCGGGCTGGCCGACGAGCCAGGAGCGCATGAGCTGGAGGGCGCGGCCTTCGCTGTCGAGGGGCTGGACGGAGAGCGGGGTCTGGGCGGGGAAGACGAACATGGTGGAGCCGTCTTCCTCGACGTCGACGGTGCCGTGGAGGACGCGGGGATCCCACGGGCCTTCCATGCCGATGGCGTAGTGGCCGCCGGCGTAGCGGGGGGCGTATTCGTAGTGGAAGACGCGGAGCTTCTTGACGGTGCCGTGGGGGACGTCCTTGAGGGTGTTCTGGCCGCGGTAGACGTTGGCCATGTAGACGTTGCAGGTCTTGGCGCCGGGGACGATGCGGTCAGGCTGGACGGGCGGGCGCTTGGTGGCCTTGAGCGGGATGGGCTCGTAGAGGCTGGCGTCGGGCATCTCCCAGAGGGTGAGGCAGTTGTCGAAGATGTCGATGAGGACGAGCTTGAAGTTCTTGCCCTCTTCGTCCTGCTTGGCGGCGAGGACGAGCTCGTCGTTCAGCGGGCGGGGGTGGAGGAAGTAGGGCTTGATGTTGTCGACCAGGCGGTCCTTGGTGATGTTTTCGATGGGCTTGCCGGCGAAGCCGAACTTGTGGACGGCGCCCTGGGTCTCGATGCGGCCCTTGGAGACGTCGAACATGACGAGCTCGCCCTTGCGGAAGACGCCGTGGTGGCCGGAGACGATGCCGACGAACTTGGTGGAGCTGCCGGGGATGTGCTGCTGGCCGAAGATGGAGTTGGGCCAGTAGGAGTTGGAACCGTAGAACTCCTGCTGGTCGGTGCCGTCCTGGTTCATCGTCATCATGACGCGGGAGAAGTAGTGCGCGGAGTCGGTGTACTCCCAGCGGAGGTAGACGAGGCGGCCGTTGGGGTAGACCTCGGGGTTCCAGTTGCAGTCCTGGTCGAAGGTCAGGCGGCGCATGCCGGTGCGGTCCTTGTTGATGAGGACGAGGTTGGAGACGATGTCGCCGCCGCTCACGCAGGGCACGCCCTGGAAGCCGACGGAGGCAGTGGTGACGATGCGGCCGTCGGGGAGATAGCAGGCGTCGTAGATGTCGACCTCGTTGTCGGCGTTCTTGTAGGCGCTGCGCCAGTTCTTGCCGTCGACGTCCATCTCATAGAGGCCCCAAGGGGTGCCCTTTTCCTTCTCACCGGAGGACATGAGGAGGGTCTTGCCGTCCCAGTCCAGGCAGAGGTCGCCCATGTAGACGGAGGATTCGCGCAGGACGGTGGGCTGGCGGTTGGGGGCCTTGTCCTGGTCGAGGGGACCGCGGAGGATCTTGCCCTTGTAGCCGGAACCGCCGCCGCGGAGGGTGCCCTCGTTGTTGCCGAGCCAGCCGGTGTTGCCGGCGTAGTTGGAGAAGAGGCCCTGGGGCGTGCCGCGGTCGCGGGAGATGAAGATGATTTCATCAAAGTCGACGGCGGGGTGCTGCAGGAGGATTTCCTTCTGGAGCTTGCGGTAGTCGGCGTAGAGGGAGTCGAAGTCCTTGTCGCCGCCCTCGATGCGCTTCTGGAGGGCGTCGATGCCGGCGGCGATGTCCTTGGCGTTGGGGTAGTTCTCAGGATACTTCTCGGCGTACTGCTTCAGGCCGTCGCGCAAGGCGTTGATGTTGATGGACTGCGCGAGGATGGCGAGGCGGGCGCGCTCGGCCAGCTGCGGGATGGTCTCGAGCGTCTGGCCGACGCGGGGGCCGCGGTTCGCCTGAGGCACGAAGATGTTCTGGCGCTCGGCGTTGGGCTTGTTGCCTTCCCAGACGATCTTGCGGTCGGCGTCGGCGGCGGTGACGCGGAAGCCGTTCAGGCGGCCGCCGAGGCCTTCGCCGCGGTTCCACACGGTGATGCGCTCGATCTGGTCCAGGGGCACGGCCTTGCCGAGGTCAAGCTCCCAGACGGGGAAGGGCACGTTCTCCTCGGAGTGGGTGATGGTGCCGCTGCCCCAGTTGGCGTCGGTCCGGCCGTCGATGGCGCGGGCGGCGGCGCCGTTGTTGGCGGTGGAGCTTTGGGTGGCGGAGCCCTGGCGGGCGATGTTCTTGCCGTCCTTGGTGACGACCTCGACCTCGGCCAGGGAGAGCGTGGCGCTCTCCTTGGGGATGTCGACGGCCACATAACGCACGTCGGCGGCGGTGGCGGCGCCGGCGAGGACGCCGGTCAGCGCGAGAATCCAGAATCGTGAACGCTTCATGTCGCTCTCTCCTTAAGTTCTGTCCTCTAGGATAGCGTTTTGTGAGAGGTTTTGCAAGTGGCAACGGGCCTCAGAAGACCACGTGCACCTTTTTGTGGCCAGGGTTGACGCCGCCGATGACGACGGGCTTCTCGCCGGCGGCCTCGAGGGCCTGGAGCGTGGGGCCGACCGCCGCGGAGGAGACGATGAGGATGAACCCGATGCCCATGTTGAAGACGCGGTACATCTCCTCGCGGTCCACCCCACCCTTCTCGCCGATGAAGCGGAAGACCTGGGGGACCTCCCAGCTGGCGGCGTCGATGGTGACGTCGACGTGCTTGGGGAGGACGCGCGGGATGTTGTCGTAGAAACCGCCGCCGGTGATGTGGGCCATGCCGTGGATGTCGATGCCCGCGGCCATGACGTTGCTGACCGGCTTGAGGAAGCTCTTGTGGACGGCCAGGAGCGCGTCGGCGCAGGTGGTGTCCGTGCCGGGGAGCAGGTCCTCGGGCTTGAGGCCCTCCTGCTCGAAGATGACCTTGCGCGCCAGGGAGAAGCCGTTGGTCTGCAGCCCGCCGGAGGGCAGGCCGATGAGGACGTCGCCCACTTCGATGCGCTCGCCGGTGATGATCTGGCTCTTCTTCACCTGGCCCACGATGGTGCCCACCAGGTCGTACTCGCCGACAGGGTAGAGGCCCGGCATCTCGGCCGTCTCGCCGCCGAGCAGGGCGCAACCGTTCTCCGCGCACGCCTTGCAGAGGCCGGAGACCACCTGGTTGAAGATGTCGCCGTCGAAGACCGAGGCGCCGATGTAGTCCAGGAAGAAGAGCGGCGTGGCGCCCTGCACCAGGATGTCGTTGACGCAGTGGTTGACGATGTCCTGGCCCACGGTGTCGTGGCGGCCGGCCATCGCGGCGACCTTCAGTTTGGTGCCCACGCCGTCGGTCGAGGCCACGAGGATGGTGTCGGCGCCGGGGCTCTGGAAGAGTCCGCCGAAGCTGCCAATCCCGCCGATGACCCCGGGGGTCACGGTCTTCTTCACCATCTGCTTGATGGTCTCGATGCCGCCCATCTTCTTGTCAATGTCCACGCCGGCGGCGGCGTACGCACTCTGCTTTGCTTCCATGTGTCTGGTCTCTCTTGAAGGATTAAAGGGTGGTGTCGGTGGGCTTCGTGAGGGCGACGCGCGCCTTCACGAAGATTGCGCCCTCAGGCAACGTGACGGTCTTGGTCTCGCCGTCCTCAGCGGTGATTTCAACCGCCTGCGTCTTAGCCTCGCCGCCCAGCTCGGAGGCGTAGGTGATGTAAAGGGTGCCGTTGATGGCGCTCAAGGGCGCGGGCTGCGCCTCGGCCTGCGTGGCCGTGCCGTCCGTGGAGGCGGGGACGTAAGAGCCCGCGACGGTGATGGAACCGGCTTGCCCCTCCGCGGGCGGGGTGATGGCGGTGATGGCGAGGCTGGGCGTGCCGCCGACGTTCATCGCGAAGGCGTCGGAGAGCGCGTCATTGGAAGAACCCTCGGGCATGGCCTTGCCCTTCC
>DVOR01000125.1 GCA_018713405.1 Candidatus Spyradenecus faecavium
CGTCTACTCGGCGAAGCTGGCCGTCCCCGCCCTCAAGCCCGGCGAGGAGGTCAAGCTGGCCCTGCCCGCCGGCACCGTGCCCAACGTGGCGCGCTGGACCGCCGAGACCCCGAGCCTCTATGACACCACCCTCGCGCTCCCCAACGGCGACGCCCGCGCCCTCAAGCTTGGCTTCCGCCGCATCGAGGTGGGCAAGCAGGGCGAGCTCCTCGTCAACGGCGTCAGCACCAAGCTCTGGGGCGTCAACCGCCACGAGATGGACCCCGACCGCGGCCGCTACATGACCGAGGAGAAGATGCAACAGGACGCTCTCTGGATGAAGAAGGGCAACTTCAACGCCGTGCGCACCGCCCACTATCCCAACGACCCCCGCTGGTACGAAATCTGCGACGAGATTGGCCTCTACGTGATGGACGAGGCCAACATCGAGGCCCACCAGCTCCGTGGCCACCCGCAGTGCCTGAACAACAAGCCGAATTGGCACGCCGCCTACGCCTTCCGCGTCCACAACATGTTCCAGCGCGACAAGAACCACGCCTCCATCATCATGTGGTCCCTCGGCAACGAGACCGGCCCCGGCAAGAACCTCGCCGACCAGGGCGACTGGCTCAAGCAGAACGACCCCTCCCGCCTCGTGCACTACTGCGACTTCCCCGAGAACTCCCCGCACAACGACATGGATTCCTCCATGTACCGTCCGCACGACCAGCTCCGCAACATCGCCAAGCGCCACACCCACCGCCCCTACGTCCATGTGGAGTATGCCCACTCCATGGGCAACGCCTGCGGCATGTTCGATGAGTACATCAAGATCTACGAGGAGTATCCCCGCATGATCGGCGGCTTCGTGTGGGACTACATCGACCAGGGCCTCCGCGCCACCAAGGACCCCAAGACCGGCCTCTTCAAGCTCGAGCCCTTCACCGGCAAGTCCCTCGCCTTCGGCGGCCTCTTCGGCGACCGTCCCAACTTCGGCGACTTCTGCGACAACGGCGTCATCACGGCCGAGCACAAGCCCAAAGGCCAGTTCTGGGCCATCAAGCGCGCCCAGCAGCCCTTCGCCTTCGCGTGGGACGCCGCCAAGCAGACCCTCACCGTGCGCAGCAAGTTCTTCCACAAGACCGCCGAGGGCTACGCGCTCTATGACAAGGCCGGCAAGCGCCTGGCCGACCTCCCCGCCCTCAAGCCTGGCGAGAGCGCCGCGATCGACGTCAAGCCCACGCGTGACGGCGACAGCGACTACCCCGTCTTCATCGGCGCCGAGGGCGTCGACCCCAAGGCCATCGTGACCGATTGCGTCGCGTGGTTCGCCATCCCCGGCGGCGACCGTGAGCCGATGCAGCCCAAGAAGCCCGACAGCCTGCCCAAGATCCAGGCCTCCGTCGCCCAGACCGAGGACGGCGCCCTGCGCGTCTCCGGCGTCGGCGTCGAGGGCACCTACCTCCTCTTCCGCGACGGCGTCCTCGAGCAGGTGCACTACAACGGCCGCGACCTCCTCGCCGCCCCGCCCCGCTTCACGATGTACCGTGCGCGCATCAACAACGACCGCTACATCAAGGACTCCGCCACCTGGCGCTCCCTCAAGAACCAGGGTAACCGTTGCCTCTCCATGAAGTGGCGCAAGCTCGAGGGCGACCAGGAGGCCGTCCAGATCATCGCCGAGATGGAGACCGACGGCGGCAACGTGCCCTACAAGTACACCCTGGTCTGGACGGTCCTCATGAACACCGTCACCTGCGAGGGCGTCTTCTACCCGCAGTCGCCCGAGGAAATCATCCCGCGCCTGGGCTTCGAGCTCGCCGTCAACAAGGCCCTCGACACCGTCCACTACGACGCGCTCGGCCCCTTCGAGAACTACGTCGACCGCAAGTTCCACACCTGGCGCGACCACTTCACCTGCTCCGTGGAAGACTTCTTCATGCCCTATCCCGAGACGCAGGAGTACGGCAACCGCGAGGACGCGCACTGGCTCTTCCTGGAGGACGGCGAGGACTCCCTCTGCTTCTTCTCCCCCGTCTGGAACCGTCCCTTCGCCTTCTCCGTGAACCAGTGGGACGCCGTGACGCTCTTCGACGCGACGTTGCCCTCCCTCCTGCCCGAGCCCGACAAGACGTGGCTGCACCTGGACTACGCCCAGACCGGCCTGGGCAACGGCTCCTGCGGCCCCCGCCCGTGGGCCGAGCACCTGGTCTACAACAAGCCCTTCTCCTTCGGTTTCGCCCTGCGCTTCGGCTCCAAGCCCTTCAAGCCGCAGCCCTTCCGGCCCACCGCCGGCCTGGCCCTCGTGACGCGCGACGGCAAGAACCAGGTCACCGTCACGCCTGACCGCGCCGACGCCAAGGTGCAGGTCTCCGTGAACGGCAAGGTGCCCTTCGTCTACGACAAGCCCTTCACCCTCGAGAGCGGCACCGTCGCCGTGACGGTCGTTCCGGACGGCGACCAGCTCCCCTCCCCGACGCTCGAGCGCACCTTCGCGAAGGAGGCCACCCGCACCGCCTGGAAGGTCGTGAACGTCTCCTCCGAGGAGCCTGGCGAGGGCAACGTCGCCCACATCTTCGACGGCAACCCCAAGACCTACTGGCACACCGACTGGCGCAACGTCCACCCCGACTACCCGCACAGCTTCGAGCTGGACTTCGGCGAGACGCAGTCCGTCGCGGGTATCCGCCTCCTGCCGCGCGCCGATGAGCTCAACGGCCTGATCGGCAAGTGCAAGGTGGAGCTGAGCCAGGACGGCAAGACTTGGGTCACCGTCTTCGAGGGCGACACGGGCTGGCGTCCGAACAAGCGCACCTGGCGCGACCTCGACTTCAAGCCCGTCGATGCGCGGTACCTCCGCTTCACCGCCATCGCCCCGGCTATCAAGGGCCATATCTGGGCCACCCTCAGCGAGCTGACCCTCAAGATCCGCTGAGCCCCTCCGCCCAAACCCATGCGGCGCCCCGCTTCTCCGGCGGGGCGCCCTTCTTTTGCATCCGAGACGCTTCGCGGAGTGGGGCCGACGGTCTCCCTTGGGACTTCCCTGAGGCGCGCGTGATTGCCCTAAAAATTGTGCTTGCTTCTGCTCTAAAGTTTGCTATAATTATCAGTATTCTTTTGCCGGTTTGCCCGGCGGGCCTCTGTGCCCCTCTTGGCCGCGCGCCTCCGCGTGTGCACGCTTTTGCGGTTTCCCTGCGTCTTGTCCGGCGTGGGGTGTTTTGTGTCTCCGGAAATGCGTCTCGGTTCGCCTTGGAATAAGGTATAGCTCCTGAAAACAAGAAGCCCCGTGCGGGGGCACGGGGCTTCTTGTGGGGGTAGGGGAGGGACCTCAGACCGCGAGGCGGGCCAGCGGGGTGAGGAGCTTCACCGTCTTGCCGTCCGTCACCAGGATGGCGCGGGAGGTGCGGAAGGAGACCCACTCGCCGCCTTGGCGGATGCGGATGATGCCGGGTGGGCAGGCCGCCACCATCGGCTCGTGCCGGGCCAGGACGCCGAGCTTGCCGACGGAGGTCGCGACCTCGACGGCGGTGATGTCGTCGCCCTCGATGAAGACGCCGGAAGGGGTCTCGATGCTGAAGTGGAAGGGCGTATCCATGGGGAGCGTGCCTTACTTGCCTTCGGCCGCGAGCTTGCGGGCCTTTTCGCGGACGTCGTCGATGGAGCCGGCCATGTAGAAGGCGGCCTCGGGCAGGTCGTCGCACTTGCCGTCGAGCACCTCGGCGAAGGAGCGGATGGTGTCCTCGAGCTTGACGAACTGGCCGGGGATGCCGCTGAACTTCTCGGCGACGTGGAAGGGCTGGGAGAGCAGACGCTCGACCTTGCGGGCGCGGGCGACGGTCATCTTGTCGCTCTCGCTCAGTTCGTCCATGCCGAGGATGGCGATGATGTCCTTCAGTTCCTTGGCGCGCTGGAGGAGCTGCTGCACGCCGTTGGCGACGCGCATGTGCTCCTCGCCGACGATCTCGGGCGCGAGCATGGAGGAGGTGGAGGTGAGGGGATCCACGGCGGGGTAGATACCCTTTTCCACGATGGCGCGGGAGAGCTCGGTGGTGGCGTCGAGGTGGGCGAAGGTGGTGGCCGGGGCCGGGTCGGTGTAGTCGTCGGCGGGGACGTAGACGGCCTGCACCGAGGTGATGGAGCCGGACTTGGTGGAGGTGATGCGCTCCTGGAGCTCGCCCATCTCGGTGGCCAGCGAGGGCTGGTAACCGGCGGCGGAGGGGATGCGCCCGAGCAGGGCGGAGACCTCGGAGCCGGCCTGGGTGAAGCGGAAGATGTTGTCGATGAAGAGGAGGACGTCCTGGTTCATCTTGTCGCGGAAGTGCTCGGCGATGGTGAGGGCCGAGAGGGCGACGCGGGAGCGGGCGCCCGGGGGCTCGTTCATCTGGCCGAAGACCATGGCGGTCTTGTCGAGGACACCCGCGTCGGCCATTTCCTGGTAGAGGGAGGTGCCCTCACGGGTGCGCTCGCCGACGCCCGCGAAGACGGAGTAGCCGCCGTGGCCCATGGCGATGTTGTGGATGAGCTCTTGGATGAGGACCGTCTTGCCCACGCCGGCGCCGCCGAAGAGGCCGATTTTGCCGCCGCGACGGTAGGGGGTGAGCAGGTCGATGACCTTGATGCCGGTGACGAGAATCTCGGCCTCGGGGTTCTGGTCGGTGAAGGAGGGGGGCTCGCGGTGGATGGGGTCGCGCTCCTCGCACTGCACGTCGCCGTGGCCGTCGATGCCCTCGCCGAGCAGGTTCATCACGCGGCCGAGCGTGCCTTTGCCCACGGGCATGGACATGGGTCGGCCGAGGTCCTTCACCTCGGCGCCGCGCACGAGGCCGATGGTGGAGCCCATGGCGATGGCGCGGACGCGGCAGTCGCCGAGGTGCTGCGCCACCTCGAGCACGAGGTTGAAGGGCTTGTCGTTGAGCAGGGGGTTGGTGGTGCGCAGGGCGGTCTGGAGGCGGGGGCGGATGCCGGACTCGAACTCGATGTCGACGACCGCGCCGAGCACTTGGATCACGTGCCCGATGTTTTCCTGGGGTGTCTGGGTGACGTCTGCCATAAGGTGTGTCCCTTCTCAGTTCAGCGCCTCTGCGCCGGAGACGATTTCGGTAAGTTCGTTGGTGATGGCGGCCTGGCGGGCGCGGTTGCGCTGGGTCTTGAGGTCCTTGATCATGGCCTGGAGGTTCATGGTCGAGTTGTCCATGGCCATGACGCGGGCGGCGAGCTCGCCGGTCGCGGAGTGGAGCATCGCGTAGTAGATGGAGAGCTGGAGCCAGAGGTAGACGATGTTCTCCAGGAGGCGCTCGTCGTTGGGCTCGATGTTCTCCGGCAACGGCATCGGCTCGGCCTTGACCTTCGGCACGGGCGGGCGCGCGTCAGGCAGGAGGCGCTCGGTGCGGCAGTCGTTCGTCATCGAGTTGACGAAGTGGTTGGAGATCAGCCACACCTCGTCGTAGAAGCGCCAGTGGAAGAGGCGCATGACGAACTTCGCCACGCGGTCGGAGTCCTTCACGTCGGGGTGGCTCGAGGCGGGGAGCACCTTCGAGAGGCCGGGGAACTCGCTCTTGAGCACGCCGTAGGCCTTCTGGCCGACGTAGAGGTGGTCGATCTTCGCGGCGCGGGCCTCGTTCTTGGCGTGGAACTCCTTGACGGCGCGCACGACGGCGGTGTTGAACCCGCCGCAGAGGCCGCGGTCGGCGCTCATCACGATCACCAGGATCTTGCTGTCCTTCTCCGGCGGGGGCTGGAGGAACCTGTGCTTGGCGAAGCGCGGCTGCTTGACCACGTCCGCCAAGGCGAAGAGGGCGCGCGTGAAGCCCTCCGGCTTGGAGAGGTCGCTCTGCACGCGGTGGAGGTGCGAGCCGGCGACCAGCTTCATGGTGCCGGTGACGCGTCCCATGCTGGCCATCGAGGCCAACCGCTCGTTATACTCGCGCAGACTGGGCATGGCCGGTTACTTCTTCTGTTGGAAGGGCGTGAGCACTTCCTTCATGAGGTCGTCGAGCAGGCCCTTGAGCTCGTCGTCCAGCACGGGGCTCTTGCGGAAGCGCGCGTCATAGGCCTGGCCCGTGGCGGACTCGCTGAGGGCGACGTGGAGGGCCTTGAGCGCGTCGGGCAAGCGGGTGACGGGGATGCGCACCAGCCACTTGTTCGTGCCGGCGTAGAGGTCGGCCACCTGCTCGGCCACGGACTTCGGGCTGCCGGGCATCTGGCGGATGGCGTGCATCAGCGCGCGGCCCGTGGCCAGCTGCTCCAGCGTCCCGGCGTCGAGGTCCGACGAGAAGGAGGAGAAGGCCTCGAGCTCGCGATACTGCGCCAGCATCACGCGGAGCGGGCCGGCGACCTTCTTCATGGCCTTCACCTGGGCGTCGCCGCCCACGCGGGAGACGGAGATGCCGGGGTTGATGGCGGGGCGCTGGCCTTCGTGAAAGAGGCCTGCCTCAAGGAAGATCTGGCCGTCGGTGATCGAGATGACGTTCGTCGGGATGTAGGCGGAGATGTCGTTGGCCTGCGTCTCGACGATCGGCAGGGCGGTCATGCTGCCGCCGCCCTTCTCGTCGGAGAGCTGCGCGGCGCGCTCCAGCAGACGGCTGTGGAGGTAGAAGACGTCGCCCGGGAAGGCTTCGCGGCCCGGCGGGCGGCGCAGCAACAGCGACATCTGGCGGTAGGCCTGCGCGTGCTTGGTCAGGTCGTCGTAGATGACGAGGGCGTGGCCGCCGCGGTTCATCCAGTACTCCGCCATCGCGCACCCCGCGTAGGGCGCGAGGTACTGCAGCGGCGCGGGCTCGGAGGCGTTGGCCAGGATGATGGTGGTGTAGGCCATGGCCCCGGCGTCCTCGAGCTGCTTGTGGAGGGCCGCCACGGTGGAGAGCTTCTGGCCGATGGCCACGTAGAAGCAGTGGACGTCGCCACCCTTCTGGTTGAGGATGGCGTCGATGGCGATGGTGGTCTTGCCCGTCTTGCGGTCGCCGATGATGAGCTCACGCTGGCCGCGGCCGATGGGGGTGAGCGCGTCGATGGCCACCAGGCCGGTCTGCATCGGGGTGTCGACGTTGCGGCGCTCGATGATGGAGGCCGCCGCGGCCTCGACGGGCATTTGCGCGTCGGCGGCGATGGCGCCCTTGCCGTCGAGCGGGCGGCCGAGGGCGTCGACCACGCGCCCGGTGAGCGCGGGGCCCGCCGGCACGGAGACGACGCGCCCGGTGCGGTGGAATCGGTCGCCTTCGCGCACGTTGATGTCGCTGTCGAGGACGGCGATGCCCACCACGTCCTCCTCCAGGTTCAGCGCCAGGCCGGCCACGCCGTTCTCGGTCTCGACCAGCTCGTTGTACATCACGCCTTCCAGTCCGTCCACGCGGGCGATGCCGTCGCCGACGGTGAGCACGGTGCCGAACTCGGTGGTGTCGATGCGCTTGTCCACCCCTTCCATGCGCTGGCGCAGGAGGGCGGAGAGCTCATCGGGTTTCAATTGGGTCTTCATCGTCAATCATCCTCAAAGTGCAAAGGCTTGGCGCAGGCGGCGCAAGCGCCCGGCCAGGGAACCGTCGATCTGGGTGTGGCCCGCGCGCACCACCAGACCCGCGCCTAGGCGCGGGTCGACCGTCACGGTCACGCGCGTCTTCGCGCCGTAGGCCGCCAACGCCTTCTCGCGCAGGCCGGCCTCGGTGGCGGGGGTGGGCGGCGCGGCGAAGACGAGCGCCACGTCCAGCCTCCCCTCGGCCTTGTCGGCGAAGCGGCGGAAACTCTTGATCACGTTCGGCACCGCCCCCATCAGGCCATTGACGGAGAGGGCCTCCAGCAGGACCAGGGTGGGCGGGGCCATCGTCTCGCCCCAGACGGCGTCGATCTGCTTGCGGTGCTCCGCGCGCGGCAGGCTGTGGAAGGCGTGCGCCCAGTCGCGGAAGGTCTTGGAGCCCTCCCACTGCGCCTCCAGCGCGTCCATGTCCTCGCGCACGCGCCCCAGGCAACCCAGGTCCTCGGCGGCTTGCACCAAGGCTCGGGCGTAGGGGCGGACGGCTTCCTCTTCGTTTACCATCGCGTGCCTCAGCCGAGCCGCACGTCGGCGGCGATTCTGTCCTGATAGTCCTGGCGCTGCGCGTCGGTCAGCAGGCCGGGGAGCATCCGCTCCAGGGCCGCGGCGATCTCGCCGCCCGCCTTTTCGGAGAGCTTCCGCATGGCGTTGGCGCGCTCTTCCTCCAGGCTGGCCTCGGCGGCGCGGCGCTTGGCGGCGAGGGCCTCGCGGGCCTCGGTCTCCATCTCGGCGATGTGCTTGCGCGTGGCGGCGGCGATGGCGTCGGCCTTGGCGCGGGCGTCGCGCTCGGCGTCGGCGACGGTCTGCGCGGCCTTGGCGTCGGCCTCCTCGGCAGCCTTGCGGGCCGCGGCGGCGTCGTCGAGGGACGTGCGGATCTCCTCCTCGCGGCTTTCGAGGTAGCGCAGGATGGGCTTCCAGAGCAGCTTGCCCAGCACCACGAAGGCGATGAGGAAGGCCACCCACGTGAGCGCGACGACCAGCTCGTTGAAGTTCATCACCGAGCTGGTGTCCGCGCCCTGCGCGGCCGTGGCCAGAATGAACGGCGTCTCCATGTGAGCGCCCCCGGCTTACTTGATGAAGGCAAGCACGACGGCGAAGAGGGCCACGCCTTCGACCAGCGCCGCGGCGATCAACATCGCGGTCTGCAGCTTGCCGGCCATCTCGGGCTGGCGCGCCATGCCGTTCAGGGCGCCCCAGGCGGCCAAACCAATGCCAATGCCCGCGCCGATGGCCGCAAGACCCGCACCGATTGCACTCATGCTCATCTCAATGTTCCTCTCTGATGTGTCAGTGTTGGGGATGAACCATCATCCCGATGAAGACCGCCGCCAGCATCGTAAAGACATAGGCCTGGAGGCAAGCGACGAAAAGCTCGAAGAAGTAAAGCAGCGACGCGACCAGGACGGTCGGGAAGGCGTACCACCCCACGATCGCCGTCATGGCGGCCATGATGTAGAGCATGATGTGCCCGCCCATCATGTTCGCGAAGAGACGGATCATCAGCGCCGCCGTGCGCGTGAAGAAGGAGATGACCTCCATCACGAACATCAACGGGCGCATCGGCCAGGGCAACCCCCCGGGCAAGAAGGCCGCGAGCGTCCCGCGCGCGCCGCCCAGCCACACCGTCGCCACCAGCGCCACCCCGAAGAAGATGAGTGAGAGCGCCCCCGTCACGTTGATGTTGCCCGTCACGCACGAGAAGATGGGGATCAGCCCCAGCAGGTTCGACACCAGGATGAAGAGGAAGAGCGTGCAGAAGAAGGGGATGAACCCGCGGCCCTGGCCCTTGCCGCCGAAGTTCGGCTCCACCATCTCGTCGCGAATGAAGATGACGTACTTCTCCATCAGCAGGCCGAAGCCGCTCGGCACCTTGCCGATCTTCCGACGCGCCAGGAAGGCAATCAGGCACAGCACCAACACCACCACCAGCAACATCACGACATCGTTGTGGAAAATGGCCAGTTTGGGGAAGCCGAGGTTGGAAATCCACTCCGAGAAGGTGCTCGCGTCCGGGGTCCCCTCGTGGTGCATCACGTGGTGATCCACATATTGCTGGAAGTAGGCCAAGCGTTCTTTCATGCCACGTCCTCGTGTGAATAGATGGCCTCAATATACCGCTTTCCCTCCCCGCCCGTCAAGCGAATTTTAACGAATTACTAATCTCCGGGACAGGGATTTTCAAGGTTGGAATAAGGGCTCTCTAATACACCCTCCCCGCCCATAAAACAGGAGTTCGCGCAGGATAGCGGGTTATTCCAGAAACCGCCTCCTGTCCTTCCCGTTTTCCCCGATTTTGCTTCTTTTGACGCCGGCCGCCCTTGTGTTAGATTTCTGTTAGCGTGCCACGTCTCGCCCTGTCTTTTCCATCCCAATCGGCGACGCGTCGACGCGTACGCCACAATCCTGACGCCCATTCCCCAAAAGGTCGTGGATGAAACCCTAAAGGGTCGGAGGTGAAACCCTAAGGGGTTCGACCCAAAACCCTAAGGGTTTCGGAAAATCATCTGCACTTATTTCGAATCCACCCCCGCGGCGTTCCCGTCTGTCCACTCGGGAACCGGTCGCTTCCTCCCCCTGCGCGTTCCTGCCAACCGCAAGGAAAAACAAAAATGCGTTGACAAGCGGGGGGGGGGTAGTATAGTAGTGAACGTCTACTGGTACAGAGTGGACACTTGCCTCTGCCTCTCGACCTCCACGGCGGAAGCGCCAGGTGCCACGACTCGGCTCGGCCTCCCCATGCCTTGCCCACGCGGGGAAGGTTCGTCCCTTTGGGCGAGCGGAGGTAAGGAATTGCGGTTGCAAAGGAAGAGACCATGGTTTTGCGTTGCACGCTTTTGACCGTTTCGCTGTTTGCTTTGGCGTGGCAGGCGCAGGGCGCGCCGCTTGTGTCGATAGCCAACGAATACGCCAGAAGGGGAGACCTTCGGGCGATGGCCGCGTTGGGGGAACATGCGCTCACGGGACAGTTGCGCGGCTCGCTGGCGGCGTATGCCGCCGAGGAGGATGCGGCGGCGTTTTTGCCGGTCTGCTATCGCCTCGTCGACAAGGGGTATTTCCAGGTGGAGTGCCGAGATCAGAAGGATGCCATCGAGGAGGCCACGGGAAGAGACATCGGCAGAAAGACAGACCCCATGGTTTTCAAGGCAGAGCTGTTTGACTTCCCACGGATGTCGGACGTGCTGATGCGTGAATTGGTCTGGACGCTTGCCTTTGCCTACCAAGACTATGGGCGTCCGGGCAAGGAAGACGAGGCGCCGCGCTTCTGTCTCGATGTGCTTTGGACTGTGAAGGAAGGGGAGGAGTGGCGCTTCGAGCCGTTCCTGACGTATTGGATTTGGTCGCGGCCGGGTTCCCAGAAGAACATCGTGCGTTTCTTGCGCGCTTTGTATGCGGTCGATCCGGAGATGGGGACGGGGTGGCTCTTCGAGCAAACGGATCCCCAAGGGTCATTGCCGCTTTATCTGGCCATCGAGGAGAGGCGGAACGAGGTGGCCAAGGCGATGCTTGATTTTTATACGCCTGATGAGTTGCTGACGTTGCGCGGGGAGGACGTGACCAACACCATCGAGATTGGATGGTTCAGCAAACAGAGGGCCAGGGTGAGTGTCTTTGCCTGCGCCGCGCTGGCGGGCAACCGTGAGATCGAGGACTATCTGTCCAACCGGATGGAGGGTACAAAGTTTGACGCGACCGCGGTGGATGCAATCCTTGACGCGTTCGACGATGATAACGAGAAGGACAAGAAGGCCACTGCGCAGCTTCAGGAGGCGCTTCCGAAGACACTCAAGGACGCCGTGAAGTCTTGGCAACGCCAAAAATGACGGGTTTCGTGGACAATCGAAGAGAGAGGATCGCTTATGAGCCGGTTTAGCGTTCTTGGTTTGATGCGGGTAGGAGTGTGTTGTCTGGGGTTGCTGGGCGTACTGTCGCCGCACGTGCTTTGGGCAGCGCCGGACTATTTGAGCTTCGAGTCAGTTTCGGGCAGCGGGATCGACGGGACATGGAGGCTTTCCAAAATCGATCGCTCGCGGAAGTATGAGACGATCGATCTGACCGCCGTCGCACTGGGGCGTTGCGTGACGGAGCTGGCGGTAACATCCACGGTCGAGATAGAGGCTGAGGATGGAGAGACGGAGGAGCGGACGCTTCCCCTCTTTAAGGATGTCTCGGTGAAGACGCTGATCCTGCCTGATACGATCACGGAGATTGACACGAAGGCCTTCGAGGGTGTGCGCGACTTGGAGACCATCGTCTTCGAGGGGCGGGCGCCGACATTCAAGGAGGGGAAGCGCCTCTTTTGGTTTCAGGACGAAGCTTGGCGCGCCAAGCTGAAGCGCATCGTCTTTCGCGGGGAGGTCAATCCGTGGGCGTTGGGCGCGGTGTTGAGCGGGGTGCCGTGCATCGAGTTCGCCCCGACGGCGGACTTCTCGGCGTTCCGGACCGTTGAGGGGCGCCAGGGGAAGAAGAACGCGGGGACGCGCCTGCTGGCCGACGCAAGCTCGCTGGAGCGCTTGATTGTCCCCTACAGTCTGGCCGTCCAAGCCGACATTCCGTGGCGGAGCTTCCTCATCGGCTCGCCTTTGGAGGATCGCGAGGTGGCCTCGCGCCCCAGCGTGGAGGAGCCGGAGAAGTTCGACGTTCTGGAGGCGGATCCAACGGTGCCGGGCTTTTCGCGCGATGAGAACGCTATCTGCCTGATCAACTGCGACGAGGATGGGACCATCTCGGACGGGGTCACGGATTTGCGGCTGGAGGCGTTTTTTGGCTTGGAGCTCGACCAGCGGATTTGGTTGCCCACGCGGTTTCGTCGCTTCGTCGGCTACACGGGCGAATTGGCGAATTATGCGGGGCGGTTCTGGATCAAACGCGATGTCATCCGTTTCGAGCCGGACGTGGCCTCGTACAGGCAGATGGACAGCGGGCGGGAGGTCGGCTCGGCGGCGCTCAGCACGCCCAGTGAGACGAAGAGTGACCGCTACTTCGCGGACATCTTCTCGCATGCGGAGCTCGCGGCGGTTTCTCCCTACAAGGATTTGGTGTTGAGCGCCAGCATTATCGAGGGGCCTGACACGGGGCTGACCTATCTGGCGAAGGCGACGGGTGCGGATGAGGCGCGGGGGCGGCTGGCCTATGAGATGCGCCTCAGTCTGCCGATGAATCGAAGGTATGCGTTGCAGACGAAGTTGCGCCTGCCCGCGCCCAAGGGGGAAGAGGAGCGTTATCTGTTGGTCAATGTGGATTCCGGCAGGAACACGGAGACCATCACCTTCGTCACGCCGCCGGAGCGGCATTGGGTCCTCTCCTCAATCACCCAGGTGGCGAGTGTGCTGGGCGGGATCTGGCTGTTTCTGCTGTTCATCCATGGGCTCTTCAAGGGGAGCTGGGCGGATCGGAATCTCTATCAGCCGATGGTTCAGGCCACGTGGTGGCAGCAGACGCTGTTGGTGGGGAGCGTGTTGCTGCTCGTGCTGGGGTGGAATGGTGTGCTGAGCAGCTGGGTACAGGTCTATCTGTGGACGCCGGTGATGCGCTACATCAATTCGTCGTTCATCTCCTCGCTGGTGATTTCGGTGTCCACCACGTTGTTGCAGATCACGCTGGGCCTGCTCAAGGGCATTTCCGTCGCACCCTTTGGGATCGGTGTCTCCTTGGAGCATGTCATCGGGCCGTGCACGGATCTCTTGGCGCGCGTGGGGTGGGTGAGCTGGGTGGCCACGACGGTGCTCGCCTTCATGCGCGTGGTGGCGGAGCTGTTGCGCGAGGCCGGCTCCCTGCTGTGGATGCTGTTGGGTGGGGTGACGTTGCTCTACACGGTGCCCATTGCGCAGATGGAGGCGCTCCGAGAGAAGCTGCGCTTCTCAAAGGCCATCCTCTGCGTGGTCGCGTTCCTCACGCTTGGCCTGCCGATCTTCCTGTGGGGGTGCTCGTGGATGTCGCAGCAATTGATGGCGGCCGCGGGGAACACCTTCGATGCCGCACTGGTCTCCTTCCGCTGTTTGGCGGATGCCTTCTCCTTCTCGGCGTTCCTTTCCCTCTCGGCGTTGCAAGAATTGGCCGGGCTGTTGACCGACGCGATGGCGGAGCTGACTTCGGCGGCGATCATGTATGTGATGACGAAGGTCTTCGATTGCTTCCTGATGCCGCTTGGGCTGATTTGGATGGTGCTGAGACTGCTCAAGCTCTTTGGCATCGGGCAGGATGTGTCGTTGCATGACTTCCTGCGCAAGGATGCCTTCCGCCAACGTTTTCTGCCGGCGCGTGCCGCTCCCGCATCCCTGCCGGCAGCCGACGAGGCCCAATCCGGGGCGTTGCCACAGGCGAAAACTTCGATTGGTGCGCGTAGGCCAAAGCCGCAGCAAACAAGACCCAAACGCCGTGCCGTTGAACAGTGAAAATAGAACCGCGTAAGAGAATTTCCCCATGCAATCTAACGATGAGAACGCGTTGACCCCGCAGTCCCCCGCGCCGCAGGAGGCGGACACGACGAATGGCGCCGCCGGGGCGGCTCTTCAGGCCGCGCCCTCGGAGACCTCCCCTGAAACGCAGGCGGAGGCCAAGGGGGCACTGCCACCCCCGCCGGCGAAGCCCGCATGGTGGCGTCTCGCCTTGCGGCATCCGTTGGCACGTCTCGCTGCGACGTATGGGTGTTGCCTGCTTGCGATCCTGGCCCTTTTCTTGACGGTTCGTGGATGTGGGCCGGATGACCCTGGCACCCAAACGAAAATCCAAGAACCTCAGATTCCGGGCCACTTGACGAAAGTGGTCGGGGTCTCGCTCAATCGCACCGAGGCGAAGCGTGCGGTTCGCGTGCTTCTCAGCAAAATCCGCCTGTTCAAGCGTTCCGACATCAGCCTCATCGCCATGCGCAACGGGGTCTTCAAAGAGCATTTCTTGCACCGCCACATCGAGGTGGACGACCTGGATATGTCCGATGATGTCGTCTTGCGCGACATCTATGGAGCCTTTGCCAGGATACCGCAGGGAAGCGGCAGAATCCCGAAGCCCTCGGCGCTCAGCGGCTACTACTACTGGTTCTTCTATGACGCCACGGCCAAAGAATGGCAGGTTCTGTTGGAGCCTGCGGATGGCTTGGATCGGGTGGATACGTGGTTCTTTGTCAAGGGCGACATCATGTCGTTGCTGGACTACGGGGAGTATGAACACTTGATGCCTGTCCCGGTTGAAAGCCTTGAACATCTCGCCAAGATGTTGGATTCGGACAACGACGAGGCAATCATCGCCGCGATTCGCGACCTAGAGGGCCAAGACGACCCGATTCCTCCGCCGGTCTCTGTCCCGCCGGTGTTGGTGGAGCGCTTCAAGGACGACTTGCTTGGGGAAATCGAGACGAACAAGGCTGTCCCGTCAGTGGAGAAGATTGAGGAGCTGTGGAAGACAGCGGTGGACGCTCAGGAGAATGCCGAGCGCTTGCGGAAGGAGGCTGACTTCCACATCGAATCCACCGAGTCCGGGAAGGCCACCATCTATGTGTCGACTAGGACGGGGAACGTTCAGACGGCCGTTGTGTCCATCAAGTTGGAGCCCGGTGCCAAGGCCACGCCGCTGAGCAACCCCTTCTCGATTGTGCCCAAACATGACTTGCCGCCTGACATCACAATAGAGCAACCTGCGGCTGTCACGCCGGAGCAGGTGTGGCAGGCGGTGCGCGAGCTTTGCGCGAACTCTAGAGAGGACACGTGGCCGAGTCAGAACGAGATCCACGCCTATCTGAAGGAACAGGGGCTCGGCAAGACGTTGGAGCGGCATTCATGGGCCATCCTGACGCGTGGGGCCCAGGCCTATCTGTGTCGTTTCCCCGTGCCGCGGATGCGTCCTTCCACGGCCCGAAAGTCCAAGGCCGACCTGGTGGTGTCGCTTAAGGGGACGGAATACAGGGAACTCACCGGCCCCGGCGTTCCCACCACGGTCGACAAGAATTGGAACCCGCAAACGGGTCCGGAACGGATGCGCTTACAGTGACAGGAACCCCTCGTGACTTCGAAAGGACAGACAAGATGAAAACGATTGGATTTACCGACCAGAGGGGCTTCGCCTTGACGGTCACCCTCGTGTTCTGCCTGGTGGGCGCGTGGGCCCAGGCTGATTCTTACGGCTGGCCCAAGCGTACGGCCGACATCGATCAGGACGCGCGCTTCGAGCAGTGGCAGGATTATTGGGAGCCCGGCAAGGTATGGAGCTATGACGTCTCTTACAGTCTGGGCGGCAAATTCGTGACCAAGACAGAGCTCGAGACATCCATTCCCTGGGCAATGCGTTGGCTGATGCAAGGCAGTCTGAAAGACTGGGCCGCGGATGTGTACAGGCTCCATCTCGGTGTCTCCGGCACGCAACGGGTGGCGATTCTGACGCTGGCCAACAACATCGACACCGGCTTTTGGCAATCTTTGGCGTATTCCAACGAAGGCACGTTCCGGCTCAGCGCCCAGTACGACCAAGATTCCAAGCGTGTCCAGAAGAACGCCGAGAATCTGCGAATCGCGCTCAAGCAGGCAGAAAGCGACTCCTCATGGTGGAAGCGTAGGCTCTTCCTCACCAACGCCGCAGAGCAAGAGGCCGCAATGCAAGAGACAGAGAGGCTGGAGAAGCGCCTGCTCGCGCGCGAGCGGAATCGCGAGAAGTTCTTCGCGGATCGGAGCAAGTTCGTCGGTGGCGTGGGCGAATACGCCATCGACCTGGAAGACTTGTTGGAGAAGTTCAAGAACAACGGCGCGTATGACAGCTACAAGGACATCAAGGAGGCCACAGCCGAATTTGTGGACGAATTCGATGGTCGTACGATGATTGCCCAGGTGGCGGTAGCGCAAAGCGCCAAAGTGGTTCAGTATCCAGTTCGCCTCATGGAGGGGCTTTCACTCTATTATGCGGCCAATGGTCAGGGACCCGAACTCTTGGAGCGTAACTATCGGAAGCGGATCCAAGATGTCGAGAACCGCGAGAAGTCGTTCTCCGGCCGCTCCAAGAAAAACATCGAGGAATGGAGGAGGCGCGTGGAAAAACGGCGGGACGGTTATTGGGGGCGCATGCCCACGATCGATTCCGTCTGGCAGAAGGCGAAGGCGTGCAATCCCGACGACCCGCTTGTGGAGTGCTACATCATGCTTCTGGAACGGAACGATGTGTGGGTGCCCGAACTGACCAAGAAGGAGCGTAAGCAACTCCAGACGGCGCCCATTCGCGAGAACTATCGCAGCGACTTGGCCTTTTTGGAGCTCAGCCGTCAGAACAACCCGAACGCCAATGCGCTCTTCTGGGGCGTCGAGACCTTGCCGGACGGGAATCAATTGGAGTTCGCGCCCGGATGTCAGGGGCGTGAACTTGGCAAGACGTGGGTCGTCAAGGGCGCGGTCTTCAACCAGTTGCGGCATCCTGACTTTGCCGAGTACGCTTTCTCGCCCAATTCGCAGGTGGTCGTGATGCGTGAGCATGACGATTATGACCCCGTGACGAAGCGCCCGTGCTATGTCCTGTCAATCCAGGACTCCAGCAACGAGATTCACACGTGGGAGTATGACCCCGTCACGAAGCGCGCCCGCGAGGCGGAGGGCCTTAAGTATGCCAAGACGACGCTTACCTTCGAACCCAGCGACGAGGAGATGAAGAAGAAGTATGCTTCCTTCATATGGGACGCCTCGCGCGTGGCGTCCGAGGATAGCGGCAACCCGCTGAATCGAATCTACATTGACAAGGAGACCGGCCTGCTTGCCTGTTACAACATCCCTTTGGTCTCGGATATCGGCAATCAAACCGGGAAAAAGATCGGCTCGGCGGCCCCCTACTTTACGGTGGAACCCGGGACGACCGTGTATCTCAATTTCCAGGCGCAACTCTCGGAGTCGCCGGCGGCGTTGCGTGGGGGCGAGGCGAAACAATTCGACCTGCCGCCCTTCTATGATCCGCGCCGCTCGGAATGGGGTGTCGTCCAGTGAGACCCTTCAGGCGCGGTGCCCGTCCCCCCTTTTCGCTCGTCATTCGCGCTTTGCGGATGGCGCCGCGGGAGCTCCTGAAACGCTGTGATCGGGGTGGGGCGGCGTGTGCGCCATGGGTCCGCATCCCCGGGACGCTCGTTGTGGAGCCAGGGATTCACGTGGTCGTGGGGCCGAGTGGCAGCGGCAAGAGCCTGTTGCTCGGCCTGCTGGCGGGTTATCCCATGCCGGGGGCCCTGGTGCGGGCCGGCTCCTTCGCCATCGCCGGGCGAGAACTCCTCAGGGAACCGCGCCATGTGGACACCGAGGCCCTGCGCAAGCGGCTGGAGAAGGCCTTCTCGAAGCGGATGGCCTGTGTCTTCTTGCCGCAACGTGAGCCTTTTGTCGCCAAGGGGCGCATGACCGTGCGGGAGCTGATGTCCACCATCATCGCCGGCATTTGCCCCACGCGTGAGACCCTGCGGATGGATAAATCCCGCCTCACCGACGCGCTGGCTCAGGCGTTGGATGGCGAGCGCGGACATTGGACCGCCACCCTGTGCCGCCTGTTGGATAAGGAGGTGGGAGCCATCTCCGGCGGCGAACGGCGCCGCGTGGAGGTCGCCGCGCGCCTGGTGGGGATGCGTTGTCTGGGTGCCTACGGGGCGCTCCTGTTGTTGGATGAGCCCACGACGGGGCTGGACGAGGGCAACGCGCGGCAGCTCTTCGAGTTCATTGCGGGTATCGCGGGCGCCAACGCCTCCACGGCCATCGTTGTCGCCACGCACGACCCTAAACTCATCGCCCATCGCACCAGCACGATTCATGTCGACAAACGCGAGTTGAGCCTTGGCATCGCCCAGGTGACGATCGCCCAGGCCTTCGCCGCCCCACAGGAGGCCGCTCCATGAGGTGGTGGTGGGCCGGTTTGGCCGATTTGCGGCGCATTTCGCAGACGACCCTCTTTTCGTGGTGGAGTCTCCTGTTGCCTGCCTTCCTGGCGGTGGCGCTGACCTTCATCTTCATCTTTCGGGGCACCCCTGAGGATGCCTTCTCCACCTTCATCTTCTTCTCCACACTCTACTTTTTCTGGATCGGCCTTTTCCTCTCCTGCCGCACGATCAATGAGAGCATCGAGACGGGCGAGTGGTCCTATTGGGTCCTCGGCACGCGTCGCTCCATTCGCTCCTATCTGTGCATGCAGGCTCTTTATCAGATTGCCATCGTCCTGCTCATGGCCTTGGTCTTCGATGCGACGCTTGCTCTCTTGGTGCACTGGGGTGCCGGTTGGTGGACGGATGCACTGGTTTCCTCTTACTTTGGCCCCATCGCCGACAACGTGCAGAGCCCCAAGCTGATGGCCATCTTCCTGGGTGATGAGCGGACGCTGTGCATGCGAGACTCCTCCCATGTCGTCCGGTTCTGGTTCGTGTGGCGTTTCATCGTCTATCATTGGCTGGGATTGCTGATGGCTGGCGTTTCCGGCGTGATTGTTGGCCTGTTGCTCAGCGCATGCTTCCGTAAGCCGATTCAATCGATTACGGGGGCCGTCTGCGTGGTCATGGTCTCCATCGTCGTCTCTTTCACCTCGTTGGACGCCACACGCACCGCGGCCGACCAAGACAATGACCGACTGACCCTCTCGCGTGAGGATTCGCAACCTCCGCTCTTTCTGCCTCTCTATTATATCGTGCAGACGGCATGCAACACACCGCAAAGCTTCGGCCAGGTCGTTTGCCCCCCGGTCACGTACTACTCGGGCTCGAAGGAGTCGACAATCCACCTTGTCCAGACGCCGCGCCCCCTTCGTACGTGGACGACGGCCTTCAGGATTGCCCAGGGGCTCTCCTACCTGCTTCCCCAGCGTTATTTCTTCAATATCGCCCATGTCACCGTCGCGCGCTATGGCGTCCTTTCCAGGGGCGCGGCGTGGGATGCATCCGGCAATGCCTGGGAGGGTGAGACCCCCTGCGGCCACGGCGGCACGTGTCCCTGCGTCTACTGCGTGGGCATCGCCCCGAAGGAGAACTTCAACCCCTTCGCGGCGTGGACGCCCGAGGAAGTGGAGCGGATGCGGCTCATGTGCGCGGCCCTCGACAAGCATAAAGCCGCCGAACGCCCACGGATTCTGCGCTTCTGCGCCACCCTGTTCGAACCTGGGACGATGAACCAGAAGGGCGGGTGGCTGGACCTCTACGAGCCGCCCGATCTCGCAAGTCTCTCCAAGCTTTGCGACTGTTTCGCCTATCCTGATGCCGACGCGCTGCGTAAGCTTCCCCTTTATACCGAGGAGGAACAGGCGCTTTTCGCGGAGTGCGTCGACATCGTCCGGAGACACATCCGCCACGCCCGTGAGCGTGAGCGCGAGGCCTTGCTCAGGGTGTGGGCGAAGACCGCATGGCTCGAAGCCGGTGGTTGCATAGGCGCCTTGATCCTTTGGGGACTCCTTTTTGGGGGCGCGATGCTTTTGGCCAAGGGTTGCGGCGCTAAGTTTGTCCATCGTTTCCACTCATTGCGCTGACAAGGAGTCCATGATGAAACACCCAATTCCTCTTCCCTTCCTGCTGGTCGCGATGGCGGTTCTTTGTGGATGCTCCGCCTCCGCCCCTGTTGCTCCACGCGTGCCGACGCTCCGCCATTGTTATGCGTTCAGCCAAGAGATGAGCTTCGACTCCGTCGACTTTCGCGACGCCTCCGGTCTGCTGACTGCGAGAGCCAGCCAGTCTCGCATGTCGCTCACCTATCGATGGAAGATCCCACTCGTCTTCGCCCGAGACCGTATGCGGTGGAGTGTGCAGAACGAGGGGTTGCAAACCCCAGACCAAGCCAATCGTTCGAAACGCTTCGAGGCTTATGGATTCGAAGACTCGCCGACAGGACACTACGTCAGCACGCTCCTGCAAAACACCTTTTGTCGGCCGAATCTCAACGATCGCTACCTCTCGCCTATGTCGCTCGTGCCCAGCCATTTGGATTTCCTGTTGGACAATCTGAGCCAGGTCATCGTCGAGGGCTCTTCTTCCATTGTGCCCTCCCAGTGCACACCTTACATTCGGCAGGGTGATTCCTCTGCTGTCGAACAGCTTTTCTTTGATGGTTCCTCCGGGGCCCTCTTTAATCCCGAATGTTTCGTGCGTGTCCCGGCGAACCCAGGCGAATTAACCAAGCGCTATACTGTCCTCTACGAGCTTAAACAAGAACTTGCCGGCCGGGCCAAACTTGCCGGCCGCGACACGTTGCGACAGATCAACCATCAGCTGGAGATCCCATTTCGTGTTAAGCCCTCTTTCCCTTGGTTGACGGACGGGTGCCCCATCACCGTCGAATACGACCCCTATTTCGGCCTCTTCACACACATTGATGCCAACATGGAGTTGCCGAAAGGGGACAGCATCGCCGTCGTCGCGCCGGCCTGCAAACGATTGATTGACTCCTTCACTTTCCATGCCACACGCTTTCAGATCCATATCGACCTTCAAGATGACGGATTGACCATCAGGCCGCCCTACCGGCGCGGACAAGACATTTTCGAGGACAAAAACCGACTTTTCCGGGTTCACTTCGACCCTTCTGCCAAGGATGGGCACACCCTGTCGCTCTACAAGCTTTCCCCCACGGATGGCAACTCCTATATCCTTTTCGACGAAGCCATCGTGGAGCGAGTGGGGGCACACGAAGAGGAACGCTTCGAGGGTACGGCCACGGATGGAACGCCAATCGTGGTAGAGGTTCTTTCAGACAGACAGATCCGTGTCTCCTGGAAGGTCCCCAAACTCCGTCTCCCCCTGACCTTGACGCGTACGCGCTCGAAACGCTGAGTCCCCGCCGCGCACGCTTTCCATACGGCAAGGAGCTGCCTCCACATTCTTTTTCGGTTATGGCGCACCGCCCCCGGGGGGCGGAAGGGTGTCTCTTGTCTTCTTCATGTCTACTCCTTTGAGGTCCACAAACCCGTTATTCACTTTCCAGCTCCAAACTTTGCGTGATTTTTTGCTTGCGTTTGGGGCGCGGGGGGAGTATGATAGTGATACAGTAAAGATGGGGCAAGGCCGAGGCCGCGTCCCAGGAAAGGCGCAAAGGAAGGTCTCTCATGAGCGACAGCAAGCAAGCGGATCCCATTGTCGAGGTCGAGCAGTTCGGCAAGTTGCCGGACGGCACGGTGGTGTTGAGCTACACGATGAAGAACGGTCTGGGCGCGGAGCTGCAGGTGCTGGAATACGGCGGCACCGTGCGGCGCTTCACCGTGCCGGGCCCGGACGGGAAGCCGCGCAACGTCATCGTCGGCCCCGATACGCTGGAGGGTTGGATCAAGGAGCCTTACTACGGCCAGCTCGTCGGCCGCGTGGCCAACCGCATCGCCTTCGGCAAGTTCTCGCTGGACGGCAAGGACTACACCCTCGCCACGAACAACGCCCCCGGCGGCATCCCCTGCGCCCTGCACGGCGGCGAGGACGGCTTCAACTCCCGCGTCTGGAAGTGCAAGGCCTTCTTCAAGGGCACCGAGAACCTCGCCCCCGAGTGGGCGCGCGGCCAGGGTTACTACGGCGAGGACGACGCCTGCCTGCTCCTCTCCCTCGATTCGCCCGACGGCGACCAGGGCTATCCCGGCGCGGTGCACGTGGACGTGCTCTACGTCCTCACCCCGGACAACACCTGGCGCATCGTCTACAACGGCACCTGCGACGCGCCCACGCCGCTCGCCCTCACCCAGCACGCCTATTGGAACCTCAAGGGCTGCGCCCAGGGCGACGTGCTTGACCACACCCTGCGCATCAACGCCACGCGCTACACCCCCGTGAACGCGGGCCTCATCCCCACCGGCGAGCTCGCCCCCGTGGCCGGCACGCCCTTCGACTTCACCGCCTCCCGCCGCCTCGGCGACGACGTGGACGCGGACAATGACCAGATCCGTTACGGCGCGGGCTACGACCACAACTTCGTGCTCGACCACGAGCCCGGCAAGCTGGGCCACGCCGCGACCCTCGCCTCGCCCGACGGCCTGGCCCTGGAGGTCTGGACCGACCAGCCCGGCATGCAGGTCTACACCGGCAACTACATCCCCGACGGCCTGGTCACCCCCGAAGGCCCCACCGTCCGCCGCGGCGGCGTCGCCCTCGAGACCCAGCACTTCGCCGACAGCGTGAACCACCCCGAGTTCCCCACCGTCATCCTGCGCCCGGGCGAGACCTTCCGGTCCGTGACCGAGTACCGTTTCCCCCAGCGCTGAGCGCCACCCTCTCCCACCATCAATGGAGCATTCCACAATGAGCACTGAAGCAAAGAACGGCATCAATTGGGTTGCCGTCATCACGATGATGTTCCTCTGCGGCATGATCGCGTTCGTCACCTATCTCGGCCAGCCCCTCTCCAACGTCTGGAAGGCGCAGGAGGCCATCAAGAACTCGACCCTGCTGGCGCTGCTGGGCAACGCGATGGTCTTCGTGGCCTACCTCTTCATGGGCATCCCCGGCGGCAAGCTGCTGGGCAAGGTGGGCTACAAGAAGACCGCGCTCATCGGCATCGCCGCCGGCTTCGTGGCCATGGCCGTGCAGATGCTCTCCGGCAAGCTGCCGATGGACGGCGGCGTGGCCCTGCCCTACGGCGTCTACCTGGTGGGCGGCTTCATCGGCGGCATCTCCGCCTGCCTCCTCAACATGGTCGTCAACCCGATGCTGAACCTCCTGGGCGGCGGCGGCAAGCGCGGCAACCAGCTCAACATGGCCGGCATGACCTTCAACTCCCTCACCGCCACCGTCACGCCGCTCATCGTCGGCTCGCTCGTCGGCGCGGTGACGGCGGAGACCTCGATGGCCGACTGCGACCTGCTGATGTACATCGCCCTCGGCGTCTTCGCGGCCTCCTTCATCATCATCTCCCTCGTCACGATCAAGGACCCCGAGCAGGCCGTCGTCACCGAGAAGATCGGCGCCTTCGCTCCGCTCCGCTTCCGCCACTGCCTCCTGGGCGTGCTCGCCATCTTCGCCTACATGGGCGTCGAGGCCGGCATCCCCGGTGTGATGACCCAGTGGCTCACCGCCGAGGGCGGCCCCCTCGCGGCCACCGGCAACGCCGCGGCCATCGCCGGCGCCGTCGTGGCCGTCTACTGGCTGCTCATGTTCGTGGGCCGTCTGATCGGCGCGGCCATCGGCGGCAAGGTCTCCTCGCGCACGATGATGATCGTCACCTCCGGCGCGGCCATCCTCTTCATCGTCCTCGGCACGCTCACCACCGGGATCGCGGCCAAGATGCCCGTGCTGAGCGGTGGCGTGAAGCTGGTTGACGTGCCCCTGGCGGCCATCTTCTTCGCCCTCTGCGGCCTCTGCGCCTCGGTCATGTGGCCGGCCATCTTCAACCTTGCCACCGAGAAGCTCGGCAAGTACACCGCCGCGGCCTCCGGCCTCTTCATGATGATGGTCTTCGGCGGCTTCGTCTTCCAGATCCTCCAGGGCCTGCTCATCGACTCCGGCGTCTCCTTCATGGTCTCCTTCGTCGTGCCCGGCCTGGCCCTCGCCTACATCTTCATCTACACGGTGGGCTTCTCCAAGCCCGCGGCCAACATCGAAGAACTCGTCAAGTAACCCCCAAACACCCCTTTACGAAAGGTTTAGCCATGCAGAATCAGGAAGTCTACGACGAACTCGTCGCCAAGTTCGAGGCCAAGTACGGCCAGAAGCCCCAGATCGTCGCCTACGCCCCCGGCCGCATCGAGGTGCTCGGCAACCACACCGACTACAACGAAGGCTACGTCTTCTCCGCCGCCATCGACAAGGGCACCTTCTTCGCCGTGAGTCCCTCCGCCGACGACACCTGCGAGCTTACCGCCGCCGACCTGATGGAGACCGCCAAGTTCACCACCTCCACCTGTGCTCCCGCCAAGGAGATGACCTGGCAGAACTACGTCAACGGCACCTTCAACTGGCTCTTCGACGGCAATCCCGCCGCCGCCCCCCACGGTTGGAAGGGCATGTTCCTGGGCAACATCCCCCTCGGCGCCGGCCTCTCCTCCTCCGCCGCCCTTGAGATGTGCACCGTCCTCGCCCTCGCCAAGCTCTACGGCATCGAGAAGGACAAGACCACCATGGCCAAGATCGGCCAGAAGGCCGAGCACACCTTCGCCGGCTGCCCCTGCGGCCTCCTCGACCAGGCCTCGTCCATGTACGGCCAGGAGGGTGGCCTCGTCAAGAGCGACTTCCGCACCAACGTCTTCGAGACCGTCCCCATGGGCCCCGCCGTCTCCTTCATGATGGTCAAGTCCAACGCCAAGCACGCCCTTGTCGACGGCGCCTACGCCTCCCGCCGCAAAGCCTGCGAGGACGCCGCCGCGCACTTCGCCAAGGTCCTCCGCAAGCCCGTCACCCACCTGCGCGACGTGACGATGGCCGAGTGGGTGCTCTACCGCGACGGCCTCGACGAGACCACCGCCAAGCGCGCCGTCCACCCCATCGGCGAGGATGAGCGCGTCCTCCAGGGCACCGCCCTCCTCGAGAAGGGCGACGTCAAGGACTTCGGCGCCCTGATGTTCGACTCCCACGAGTCCAGCCGCCACTGGTTCGAGAACTCCTGCGAGGAGCTCGACCTCATCGTCGACACCGCCAAGACCATCCCCGAGGTCTACGGCGCCCGCCTCTCCGGCGGCGGCTTCGGCGGCAGCTGCTGCCTCCTGGTCGACCCCACCGCCGCCGACAAGATCGCGGCCACCATCACCGCGGCCTACAAGGCCAAGTTCGGCGATGAGCCCGTCTGCCAGCTCATCAAGCCCTCCCAGGGCGCCCACATCGTCCAGGGCTGATCCAACCACCCCTCTCCTCACAACCCCACCCAGCCCCGCCGGGATTCCCGGCGGGGCTTTTCGCCGCGTTCGCGCGGCGGATGTGGTATACTGTCACCATTAATGAAAGGGACGTCCATGACCGACGATGAAGTGCTCGCTGTCTTCAAGGAGACGAAGGCCCTGTTGGAGGGCCACTTCGAGCTCCGCTCCAAGCTCCATTCCGACCGTTACTTCCAGTGCGCCGAGGTGCTGCGCTGGCCCCACCACGCCCAGGCCCTCTGCTCCGAGCTCGTGCGCCGCATGAAGGCCGAGGCCGACATCGGCCCCGTCGACGGCGTCATCTCCCCGGCCCTGGGCGGCATCCTCGTCGGCCACGAGGTCGCCAAGGCCCTGGGCACGCAGTGCGTCTTCGCCGAGAAGAACGCCGAGGGCGCCCTCACCATGCGCCGCTTCAAGCTCCTCCCCGGCCAGCGCTACGTCGTCGCCGAGGACGTCATCACCCGCGGCGGCCGCGTCCAGGAGACCATCGACATCGTCAAGGCCGCCGGCGCCGAGGTCGCCGCCGTCCTCGTCCTGGTCGACCGCTCCGGCGGCAAGGCCAAGTTCCCTTATCCCACCTTCGCCCTGCTCCACATCGAGCCCGTCACCTGGGAGCCCGCCGAGTGCCCGCTCTGCAAGGCCGGCGAGCCCTTCGTCCATCCCGGTTCGTAAAGGGGCGGCGTTGCCGCCCCAGAGAACAGAGCGCGCCCCTGCGGGGTGACGGCCAGGTCTTATGACCCACCATCCTCTGCCCTCGCTCAAACAGTCTGAACGGTCAGCTGTTTGACGCCCGCTTGCGGGCGTTCCGTTCTCTGTTTTCTGTTCTCTGTTCTCCCCACTCCTCCCCCCGCCTCCACGGTTATGTCGGCCGTCACACTCCAACATCTGCGCAAGGTCTACCCCAATGGCGCCGTGGCCGTGGAGGACTTCGACCTCGCCGTGCGCGACGGCGAGTTCCTCGTGCTCGTGGGGCCCTCGGGCTGCGGCAAGAGCACCACCCTGCGCATGGTCGCGGGGCTGGAGACCATCACCGCCGGCGCCGTCTCCATCGACGGCCGCGTCGTCAACGACCTCCCGCCCAAGGACCGCGACATCGCGATGGTCTTCCAGAACTACGCGCTCTACCCCCACATGACCGTGCGCGAGAACATGGCCTTCGGCCTGCGCCTTCGCCGTACCCCCAAGCCCGAAATCGCCGCCCGCATCGCCGTCGCCGCCGAGACGCTCGGCCTGACGGGCCTCCTCGACCGCCTGCCGAAGCAGCTCTCCGGCGGCCAACGCCAGCGCGTCGCCCTCGGCCGCGCCATCGTCCGCCAGCCCAAGGTCTTCCTCTTCGACGAACCCCTCTCCAACCTCGACGCCAAGATGCGCGTGGAGATGCGCCAGGAAATCCACCGCCTCCACCTCCGCCTCGGCGCCACCATCCTCTACGTCACGCACGACCAGACCGAGGCCATGACTCTCGGCGACCGCATCGTCGTCATGGAGGCCGGCCGCATCCGCCAGATCGACGACCCCATCACCCTCTACAACCACCCGCGCAACCGCTTCTCCGCCGGCTTCATCGGCACCCCGCCCATGAACATCCTCCCCGCCCGCGCCGAAGCCGGCCGCCTCCGCACCCCCGCGGGCGACCTCCTGCCGCCCCCCGGCTGGCCCCTGCCCGAGGCCCCGCGCGACGTCCACTTCGGCGTCCGCCCCGAGGCCCTCACCCTCCTCGAGACCCCCGCGCCCGGCGCAATCCCCGCGACGGTCGACCTCGTCGAGCGCATGGGTGCCGAGGCCTACGCCCACCTCACGCCACCCGGCTGCCCCACCGTCATCGCCCGCGTCCCCGCCGAGGCCCCCCTCCGCCACGGCGACCCCCGCTTCCTCCTGCCGGACTATGTGCACGCCTGTCTCTTCGACCCTGAATCCGGCGACAGAATCCCCTGAATTGTGCTATCATACCCCTTAGTCACAACCGAAAGGAACCCACCATGAAGTACGTCTGCCAAGTCTGCGGCTACGTCTACGACCCCGCCGAGAACGACAACATCCCCTTCGACCAGCTCCCCGATGACTGGGTCTGCCCCACCTGCGGCGTCGGTAAGGCCGACTTCGCCCCCGCGGAGTGAGCCCCGAGGGAACGCAACAAGAGGCCCCCGCCCGGGGGCCTCTTTTCGTTTGGGGTCAGCCCTCCGCCGGCGTGCCGCCGCCGGCCTTCCGCGCGTTGAGCCAGGCCAGCCGCTTGGCGATGGTGTCCTCGTAGCCCGCCGCCTTCGGGCGGTAGTAGGTCTTCGGTACGGTGAGGTACGCCTGGGCCACGGCGGTGTCCGCGAAATCGTGCGGGTACTTGTAGGCCGGCGCCTCACCCTTTCCCTCCGCCTTCACATGGACGTTCTTCAGGTGCTCCGGCACCGGCTGCACCCGCCCGGAGCGGACGTCCGCGGCGGCCTCGTCCAGCGCCAGGTAGGCCGCGTTGGATTTCGGCGCCGAGGCCAGATAGGTCGTGGCCTGGGCCAGGTTGATCCGCGCTTCGGGCATCCCCACGAACTCCACCGCCTGCATGGCCGCCACCGCCACCGTCAGCCCGCGCGGGTCAGCGTTGCCGATGTCCTCCGAGGCCGAGATGACCAGCCGCCGCGCGATGAACCGCGGGTCCTCGCCCCCCTCCAGCATCTTGGCCAGCCAATAGACCGCCGCGTCGGGGTCCGACCCGCGGATGGACTTGATGAAGGCGGAGATGGTGTCGTAGTGTTGATCCTCGTCCTTGTCGTAGGCGATGACGCGCCGCTGGACGCACTCGGCCATGACCTCCGGCGTCACCACGATGCGCCCATCCGCCCCCGGCGGCGTGGAGCGCACCGCGATTTCCAGCGCCGTCAAGGCCCGCCGCGCGTCGCCGTCGCACACCTGCGCCAGGAAGTCCGCCGCCTCCGGCTCGAGCGTCGCGTTCGCGTCGCCAAGCCCCCGCTCGCGGTCGGCCAACGCCCGCGCCAGCACCGTCTTGACCGCCGCCGCGTCGAGCGCGTGCAGCTCGAAGACAAGCGAGCGCGAGACCAACGGGGTGTTGATGAAGATGCCGGGATTGTGCGTGGTGGCCCCGATGAGCGTCACCGTGCCATCCTCGATGTAGGGCAGCAGGACGTCCTGCTGGGACTTGTTGAACCGGTGGATCTCGTCCACGAAGAGGACCGTGCCGATGTGGCCGCGCACCTCGCGCGCCCGCTCGCACACCGCCCGCAACTGCGCGACGTTGCTCGTGACGCCGCTCGTGCGCTCGAACCGACGGTGCGTCGTCCGGGCGATGACCTCGGCCAGCGTCGTCTTGCCCGTTCCCGGCGGCCCATAGAAGATCAGGTTCGTGAACCGGTCACTCTCGATCACGCGCCGCAACAACCTCCCCGGCGCCAACAGATGGTCCTGCCCGACGATTTCCTCCAGGGTGCGCGGCCGCATCCGCGCCGGCAACGGCCCCAACTTCGCCGGGTCCACCCGCTCGGCCTCCCGCCCCTCATCCTCACGCTCAAACAAATCGTCCATGCCCCCATTATACCACACGCCCCGGCGACGTCCGATACAAATACCATATATTCAGTTGTCAAAGATCAGGCGTGGGTGCTTGATGAACACACCACGCACCCTTGCCAAAGACCTGTCATTTGACTTCTCTAATTC
>DVOR01000126.1 GCA_018713405.1 Candidatus Spyradenecus faecavium
ATTCCCAGAAGATGAGCTCGAGGAGGAAGGCTTCGACCATGAGGTTGGTGAGTTTCCCTCGGGGGCCTTTTTGGGCGCCTTTCAGGCGGGCATCCTGTTGGGCGCGCTCCGCGCTGTACCGGAAATACTGATAGCCTAACTTCCTGCCGTCTCGCAGCTCCATACAGACGACGCCTTCTGGACACCCACGCTTAAGCTCATGCCTGAGCGTGGATTCCGCCAAGTGCAGGGTTCTTGCCACCTCGCGGATCGAGGGATGGCGGGAACCGTCCCTGGTGTTCCAAAGCCGTTCCCATTGCATACCTCATTCCTCGTCTTCTGGATGTTCAATGATCTGACCTATTGCCGCCACCGCGAGACCTCCCACCGCCATTTCACCGAAGGGGGCGTAGTCATCATGCGCGGCGATGCCGTTCTGCGGGGCGTGGCAAAAGACCTCCGAGACGTTCTTGTTGCCGTCGTGCGAATAGAAGAGGTTGAGGCCCCAGTTCTTGGCACGCATGGCCAGGGGCCGCGTGGCGATGGGTTCCGTCGGGTCCCACACGAACTCCGTCCGCACGGCGTTACCCTGCGTCGTGGGCATCGCCACAACGCCAAGCGTCAAATACCTTGCATTGACCGTCACTTGCGTTTCCCTTCGCGCTTACGGGGGTCGTTTATCCCATCCCGCGCCATCCCGTCAAGCGACAAACGCTGGGCGTGATGTGTTATGGTAAATTGCCCAACATTGTCCACAATTTCGAACAGCCGTATGACCGGATCGTGAAAGTCCTTTGAGATGAGCAGGATGTGTGGAGAAATAGAAGGTTCATAGGCAAGAAAATACTGGTCACTGGCGAATTGTTGCCTATAAAGAGGGTTGAAATAGATTGTCTTCAACGATTCGTCACAGATGGCCAGATAACTGCGTGCAGGATAGTACGTTCTTAACAAAAAATAAAAGTGTTTTCCCGTGGCATTGTCGGCGTCTTTTATTGCAAAAGCACTGAACGTCGCAGCTCTTGCAAAGGAAAATACATACGATTTGTTTGCAGAAGAAAGCGTGGCTTTTCCCGTTCGATGACGAGTCCGCACATCATATTGTACATCGTTCAATGAGAGATTTGGTTGAACAGAGGTTGAGGCTGTATAGGGAACAATGTGTTGTGAGTCCTTCCAACGAGCCTTCAACTGTTCTTTATTGACATACTGATCTTCGAAACAACCTATCGCCTTCCCTTCACGAAGAAAGAGGTTGTACCACTCACATGGGGGGTGCTCAAAGCATTCTCCAATACAAGGACTAAGGTCGAATGGGGCTGCGACCATATCAGTGTTCCATACGCAATGTCGCCCTCTCACGTATGGCTCCCCCGAAAGGCAAACGGGTCTGCGCGTTCCATTTATATCCTTATCAATCAGAAGGAATGTCCCATCCAGAACACATGCGCCGACTGGGGATATGCCCATGTTTTTCTTGATTTCAAGCAAAGAGAATCTCTCATCTCCAAGGGTACGATCCCACTCCGGAATAGAAGGCCCCGTGTTATAGCATCCTCCACCCAACACCACCATCGTCAGTTGAAAAACCAGAAGCAGAAACCATTTCATTGCTTTTCACTTCCCTTCACAAGCCCAATCATGCGTCGCGGGCATCGTCGCCGCACCAAGCGTCAAGCCAAACACGTTCACCACCATTTGCGTTCGTTCTCCTATCGATGGCTTTAGTTTAGCCCATCCCACGCCGCCCCGTCAAGCGGGGCAATGGCATCCGGGGAAAGTCGGAGGCTTGGCCGCGCCCCCCTTTTCCGCGAAGACGCAAAGGGTGCGGGCGATCCGGCGAGGACGATCCCCGCCGTCCACCCGCCCCTTCACGATACCTGCACGATACAAGGGACCCGCGGAGTCCGCAGATTGGGGCAGATTTGGGGCCGGCTCCCGCCGGCAGGATTGCCAGATTGGACGACCAAGTGGGGCGTGCAGGCGCACGCCCTCCCGGATCTCCTGGACCCCTGCATCTTCTGAGCCCCCTTGGGCGTCTTTGCGGTGCCCTTCCTCTTTTCACGGACACCATTGGCGTCAGCGCAGGCAGTCCAGCAACTCCGCGTAATCGGCGACCAAGTGGTACTCCACGTCCCCGGCCGGCGCGAGGGCCTTCGTCCAGGCCTCCGCGCAGGCTTTGCGCAGTTCCTCGTACCCGCGCAGGTCCCATCCATCCGAGGAGCCCTTGGTCTCCGCGAGGATGCAGACGTGGCGCACGCTTCCCTTCTTGAAGGCCACCGCCCAGTCCGGGTTGTAGGTCTCGCCGTTCGGGAGCGGGATGTGATAGGCCGACGGCAGCTTGACGAAGGCCTCCACCTCCTCGGCGCCGTCCGTGTCCTTGGCGAACCGCTGCTCGACCTTCGAGTCGGAGTCCAGCCACGGGTAGAGGTGATGGCGCAGGCGCGCCTCCTCGTCGCAACGCTCCGAAGGCAGGGACGGCGCCTCCTCCATGAAGAAGTCGTCCCCATACCGCTCGTCCGTCGGATGATAGGCGATGGCCTCCAGCGCCTGCCGGAGCTTCTCGGTGTTGATGATGCGGGCGACCTCCGCGATGAAGACCTCCGGGTTCACCGCGTAGAGGGCACGCACCGCCGGCTCCAAGCGCCGCAGGATGGCCACGAGGGTGCGGCGCGTCAAGCCCGTCCGCTTCGGGTCGGCCAGCTCGCCCACCAGGTCATACGCCACCTTGCCGCCGCCGAGCGCGACGTCTTCCGAGCGCGACCGTTTCTCCCCGAAGGCCTCCCCACCCCGCACAGCCGTGGAGGTGAGGGCGTCCTTCTGGCTCACCCGCTCGATGACGACCTTGGGCTGAGGGACCTTGGGCCCTGTCTCCGTGCTGTTGAGCGCCGCGACGCAGGACTCGATGAGGCGCGGCGTGTCGATGCTGACCCTGCACACCGTCTTCTGCCGCAACTTCTGCCACAGCTCCTGGAACCCGGGCTTGCGCAGGTTCTCCTGGTTGACCTCCAGCCGCTTGCGGGCGCGGGCGTTCTCGACCTTGATCTCGCGCCCGGCGGCCAACGTGTCCAGGATGGCCAACACTGCCTCGCGCACCTTCTCCAGCTCGTGCGGGAAGCCCTCCGCCAACGTCCCTGCCGCGCGGTCTTTGCGGAAGGCCTCGTTCAACGCCTCCTCGTTGTCCAGGTAGTCATTGTTGAAGAGCCAGTTGTGGACCTTCCTGGACTGCGTGCCGTCGATGGTCTGCGTAAGCCCGTTGGGCGTCTTCAGCGCGCGCCCCTTCAGGAAGTCCGGCTTGATGGCCCACGAGCGGCTCTTGATGGCCTCGGCGAACTCCTTCTGCAAAGCGGCGATGAAATCCTGGCAGGCATCCCGCGCCACCACGGTCAGGCGGTTGACGTCGTGCGTGTCGCCGGTCGCCCAGCGCGACCCGTCCTGCGTCACGCACAGGCGCAGGCCACGCCCCACTTTCTGCCGCAGTCGATCCCGGATTTTCTTTTCCTGCTCCGTCTCCGCCTTCGCAAGGGGTCGGAAGAAGCAGATGACGAAGACGTTCGGGTTATCCCACCCCTCTTGGAGCGCCGAGTGCGAGAAGATGAAGCGCACACGCGCACGGGCCGTGTCCTTCAGCGACAGCAGGCTCTCCTTGTCCCGCAGGATGAGGTCGTAGTCCTCCCCGCCGGACTTCTCGACCTCCCTCTCCGAGCGGTCGACGGCGCGTTTGCTCTTCTTGTCCTGGCTGAAGTAGCCTGCGTGCGTCTCCTCCGCCCGGATGCCGCGCAGATAGGCCTTGTGCGCCGCCGGCCACGCCAGGTCTTGGAGGACGCGGTCCACCTCCTCCCGATAGACCCGCTCGAAAAGTTGCGCCAGCGGCCCGCGGTCGTCCGCCTGCCCGTAGACGCGGTAGTCCGCCACATGCTCGATGAAGAAGAGCGAGAGCGTCTTGATGCCTTTGGCCAGGTTGGCGGCCTCCTTCAGCAGGTGCACCCTGACGGTCTCGCGCACCTGGATTTCCCGAAGCACGTCGGCCTCCACGGCGCCCACCGCCTCGCCGGCCCGGAGCGTCAGGCCGTTGGCGAAGCGTACCCAGCCGCCCGCGTCGTCCTTGCCCACCTCCTGCACCACGGAGCCCCGCGCGTATTCCGCCAACCCGCCGGAGAGGTCGTGGAGGTTCTCCTTCCGCGCCACCAGCCGCGTCACGCGCCGCACGGTCCCGCCCGCCGTGCGCTGCTCGAACTCCAGCCGCGCCTTGGGCACGCCCGTCGTCTGCGGCTCCACCCCCGCCAGATAGAGATAGCCGGCCTGCCCCGAGAGGTTACGCACGCGCAGCCCCGTCACCTCAATCTTCTTCACCAGCTTCCGGTTGTAGGCGTCCAACGCGTCCAGACGATACACCAGGTCGTGCCGCGTCTTATGCGTGGCCGAGTAGCGCGACACGAAGAGCGGCTCAAACTCCTTCAGCGCCTCCGTCGTCGCCTTGCCCTCCATCTTCTGCGGCTCGTCAAGGATGAGGATGGGGTGGCACGCCGCGAGCAACTCCAGGGGCGAGTTGGATTCCGCGTCGTCCTGCCGCAGGCGGATGCGCCGGTTGGCCTCGCCCCGCGCGTTGAAGGCCTGGATGTTGATGACCAGGATGTTCAGCCCCGGCGAGTTCGCGAAGTCGGAGAGGCGCCCCGGCTGCTTGGAGTCGTAGACCGCCACCCGCGCCCGCACGCCGTACTTTCCGAAGAAGTGCCCCGCCGTCGCTCCGAGCGACGCCTTCACGCCCTCGCGGATGGCCACCGTCGGCACCACGATGACGAACTTCCCCCACCCATATCGCTTATGCAACTCAAAGGCCGTCTGCGTGTAGACATAGGTCTTCCCCGTGCCCGTCTCCATCTCCACGTCCAGGTTCACGGGCCACTTTTCCCCCGCGCCCCGCCACAGCTTCGCGGACTGCGGCAGCCCCAGCCGCGCCTGGCGCGCCCGCAGGTTCGCCAACAACGTCTCCTCTCCCAACGTCAACGGCACATTCGTAAAGACGGGGATTCCGAGGTCGTCGCGTCGCACCGTCTCCTGTTTCGGTTGTCCCTCAAAGACCGCGCACACCGCCGTCGTTGCGTCCCACTGGTAGGGCAGGCGGTCGAACTTCAGTTCCAGTCGGTTGGCCATCGCGTCCCTCCTCACAGCACCCAGAGCGTCGCCTTGCACCCGGCCTGGCGGAGCCCCGCCTCCACGTTCAGCTTCACGCTGTCGTCCGCGAACCCGGCCTC